>CAZAMX010000040.1:0-12478 GCA_964486095.1 uncultured Acetatifactor sp.
GGAAAATTTGACAGCCTGATCCTTCCCCTGGGGATTTCTTTTTATACGCTGCAGGCGTTAGGGTACTTGATGGATATTTATCGGGGGGGACATGCAGAACGAAATTTTCTGAAGTATTTTTTGTTTGTATCATTTTTTCCCCAATTAGTTGCCGGTCCCATAGAAAGATCAGAAAATCTGCTTGTACAGTTGGGGGGGGCACATAAACTTTGCTTTGATAATATTAAAAAAGGCGTGTTAATGATAATATATGGGCTTTTTTTGAAAATGGTAATTGCAGATAGAGCTGCGATTCTTGTGGATACTGTTTTTGGAGATCCGAAATCATATCCAGGATTTTATGTAGTTGTTGCGACGTTGTTTTTTTCAATTCAAATATATTGTGACTTTTACGGTTATTCTACGATTGCCAGAGGATCTGCTCTGCTTATGGGAATCCGTCTGATGGAAAACTTTTCGGCACCTTATTATTCAAGAAGCATAAAGGAATTTTGGAGCCGCTGGCATATTTCTCTATCATCATGGTTTCGGGACTATCTCTATATTCCCTTGGGAGGAAACAGAAAGGGTACCTTGCGAACGGAAGTAAACCGTCTGATCGTCTTTGCAATCAGTGGTTTTTGGCATGGTGCATCAATGGGATTCATTTTTTGGGGTTTTTTGCATGGTTTGTATCAGCTTGTTGGAGATTTGAAGAAAAAAGGACAACGATTTTTTTTAGATGTTTGGAATAAGTTTATGCCGGCTTGCATGAAATATACTGAAAGTGCTGACAAGCCCTTTAGTGTACGGCTGTTTCAGAGAATCTGTACTTTGTTTTTTGCTGCGTTTGCATGGCTTTTTTTCCGCGCAGGTGGGTTGACAGCCTCTTTTGAGATGATGGAATCAATGTTCAGCACAAATAATTGGACGATTTTGCTGGATGGATCTTTATATAATTTGGGTGTATCCCGAAATGCTATGATCGTGTTATTGATGGCAATTGTTTTTCTGTTTGTGACAGATTATCAAAAATATAAAGGCCGTGATATTATGGTATTATTTTTTCGGCAGGGCTGGATATTTCAATTATTAGCTATATTGGCAATGATGTTTGCAATTCTGCTATATGGCTGTTATGGAGAAATGTACGATGTTCAACAGTTTATTTATTTTCAGTTTTAGATGGAGAAACATATGGATACTCGAAAAAGTAAGGTCCTGATAAAATGGATAAAGCGGATACTAAAGATAACTTTTGTCGTTTGGGGATTTCAGCTTGTTGTTTGGGGATTGAATTATATATATGTGGATGCTGAACAGCCTTGGTATCGTGTTATGTGGCATCATTATTATGAAGATGAAGGAAAGATTGATTGTATAATTTTGGGATCATCCCATGTATATTGTGATATTAATCCAGAGTTGTTGAATAACGAAAGTAATAGCTATTGGTTTAATCTTGCATCACCAGGCCAACGACTTATTGATTCATATTATTTACTAAAAGAGGCCGATCACGGAAATGACCTCTCCCACGTATATCTTGAGCTATATTATGATTGTTCTACCAAGGACAGTGTAAAAGATGGTACTGACCCAATAGAGGATGTAACCATTTGTGACCGGAGTTGGCAAAATATTGATAATATGCGAAATTCATTAAATAAGGTACAATATATGCTTTCGGTAGTTAAATGGGAAAATGTTGCTGAACTGCTTTTCCCTTTTTGTAGATACAGAGTAAAATTGGATGATTGGGAATATATCAAGCAAACAACTGACAAAAAGAGGAACGAGGATTATCTCAATTATGAATATCGCTATGATTTTGAAGATGGCAACGGATATCTTGAATATCGCAGGCAAGGCTATTTTTATTCAACAAGGGAATTTTACGGTCATGTGTATGGCCAGTCAAGAGTATTAGAGAAAAATCCTATGGGGGATATGAGCAAGGAATATCTAAAGAAAATTATTTCGTATTGCCAGAATAGAGATATTGCTATTACATTGTTTGTTTCTCCTATGAATGATTTACAACTTTTAAGCACAGAGAATTATGATAATTTTTTACAGGAAGTGAAGGACATTGCAAGAGAGTATTGTATAGATTTTTATGATTTTAACCTGGTAAAGGACGGTTATCTCCCCATTTACGCAAAAGAATATTTTTATGATATGGGGCATTTGAACGGTGCGGGTGCAAATTTGTTTACAGCTTTTTTTCATAAGATTATATCGGGTGCAGATAACCAAAGCTATTTTTATTCGTCATATAGTGAGAAAATGCAGGAAACGCCCGCGACGATATATGGATTATACTATCAGGATGCGGAGGATAGAACATTTTATATTGCCTCCAACCGTGACGAAGGGTTGGAGTATAAAGTTGTTATAACGCCAGCAATAGGGGAGCCTTATATAGTACAGGACTTTAGCACAAATAAGAAATTTTCTCTGCCCCTCGACGAATACGGTGTCTGCTCTGTCTTTTTTAAAGAAATTAACGAGAACGACGATATGGTTCAAGTTTTTGAAACGGGGTTTTGAGATAGTTGATGAATCATTGCAAGGTCAGTCCCTGTATTATCTGCCAGCTGTTCTATGCCCGTAATCGTAAAGCTTGCGAGGATGTTCGGTCTGTCCTGCCATTACCGCTGCCTTCGCCATCGTTATATTTACCATAAATATTACGGCAGGAGTAAACAAGGGGTGTTGGCATGGCTTCAAAATATATGAGGGAAAAGGCAGTATTTTGGCAGATCATCGAAAAGGCGTGGAATTGAATGGCAGATTCCCTTCTTAAAAGCTTAAAAATGAAAGATTTTTTTTTATTTCCTATTTTATTTAAGAGCCGATTGAAGTATAATGTAGAGGGGGCATTTTCCTAGCAGAATGGCATAAAATAAATCAAGGCCCCCTTAAGCGAGGTATCTAATGTTACAAATCTGTTTTACTTATACAAGTTCAGAAGTTTGCCCGAGTGTATATTTGTTATTGTTTTTCCGAATGACAGGCATTTATATGTACGAGCGTTACTTTGATTCTGATATCGAAAAGCAGGAACTATTGCTTGATTGCCTATCGACGAGGGCGGATGGCAGCAGAGAGTCTGCGCATGCTGATTATGACTTGGAGTTATTTTATATAACAAATAGCGAAGAACTCGAAAAATATGTTTCTGTCGGAAATGATATATCGAGAAAGCGTGTAATAGTGTGTACGAAAGAGATAGCAGAGATGGTCTGTCAGCGGCTTAATATGGATGTTGGGGATTTGATAATATTTCAAGGCGCAGGCGGAGAATTACGATTGTTAATGAATATATTGAATTGTGTTCAAAAAAGGGGTATAATTTCACGTGCTGAGCAGCGGGATTTGCTAAGCTGTCTGTTGCTTTATCAAACGCATTTCATATGGGAACTGTCAATGGAAGGACGGTTTTTTTATGCTTCGTCAAGGTACGATAATGAGAGCGAAGGTTTGCGGGGACGGTATGCGGCTGCTTCTAAGCAGTGTTTTGAACAGATTATGAAAAATGGCGGTTGGGAAAACAGGGCGACGCCGCATCAGCAGTATGCTTTTCTGAATCTTGCGTACGAGGGAAATCTATATTGTATCAGGAGCGGAATTTCTCAGATCTATACGAAGGGGAGTTTGGCTGAAATGTGCAGTAATCTGGTAGAAAAGCAAGAGGATAAAAATTGGCGTGAGTGCTTTTGCTTATTGGCGGCGCAGGTTTATGATGACCTGCTGAAGGATTACAATCGGGCTATTGAGTATTATATGGAATGCTGTAATGATTTTAACGCGTATGCCTATTATCGTAAGGGCATTATTTTTCATGAACACACTACTGATTTTGCAAAAATGATTAAGTATTTTGAGACAAGCGTATGTATTTATCCAGAGTACTATCGGGCCTGGTACTGGCTGGGGTGCTGCTACATGCGTCAAGATCGGTATCAGGAGGCACTGGAAGCATTCCGCAATGTCAGGCGAATTCTGGAAGCCAAGTTAAACGAGGATGTTCTCAGGCCTATGGAGATAGAGTATTTGTTTAAAGCCCAAAACCAATGTGCATATATTTGCAACAAAGTGCATGGCAACTATAGTCAAGCGGTTATAGAAAATCGATTCGCCGTGAAGGTTTGGAAAACAATCAACACCAGTACTTTCTTTCAGATGATAGGGTATCCTGCAAGACCAGGGAAAATGTGGGAAAGAGTCAGAAGAGAGCTTTGTGTCAATAAAATATATAGTGAGATTATAAAGTTGGCAGAGAGACTGGAGGATGATCAGCTAAAGAAAAATACGCAGGCGGATATGGCAGCCAGTATGGCTGGAGAATACAGTGGAGGAAACAGTCAAAATGTTGAGAAATCAGAGATTAGATGCAATCAATCGCATCAAATATGAGAGCTACGAGGAGTTTGATGAGTCTTTATTTGCCGATGTATATGAAAGAGCGTCCTCTTTGACATCATTTATTCTGGAAGCAAATTGGCGGGAAGAATGCAATGAGGGCATAGACAGAGACTTTTGCGGAGAAGAACAATATAATAACATAATATCGTTTTGGGGCGAGCGGGGAATGGGTAAATCCTCTGCTATGTTGTCATTTGCGCTTTTTTTGAAGGAGTATGACGGTAAAAATATTGCGGAACGTTTTCGCCTGCCGCTTTGCCCACAGAAAGGGATGCAGCCTGTATTTTATGTACTTCCGAGGATTGATGCTGCCATGCTGATTCAGGGCGAGAATTTGATGGATATCATCTTGGCAAAAATGTGGGGAGACTTTCAAAAAAAAGTTGAAAAAGACATAGGGCAGCGCTGTGAGTGGAAGGAAGCGGAGAAGTGTTTTGAAGCAGTAAAGAAGTCTTATGAGTTGTATAAAAATGCGACTTTTGGAAAAGAGGATAATAATATTACGTCTGTACGACAATTGGATGAGCTGGCAAAATGTTTGAATCTGAGAAATGCTTTTAAAGAACTGATAAAAGTATACCTTGAGTATATGGAAGGAAGATGTGGGAATTCGTTTTTTGTTTTGGCGATCGACGATCTGGATGTGGCTTCCGGAAGTGTAAATGATATTTTAGAGCAGATAAGGTTGTTTTTAATGGTTCCTCGTGTGATAGTGTTGGTAACGGCGGATTATGGAAGACTATGTATGGAATATTGCAAGTTCCTGTCGAACAGCCTGCTATGTCCGAGTATCATGAGGAAACAGGAGAAGCATCAAATAAGAGACTATACAGAGAAATATCTGGCGAAAATATTCCCAGGCAATATGCGGGTGTACATGCCACGTCTGAATGTAGCGGGAGGAAGCTCCTTCAAATTGCGAGTAAAAGAATTGGAAAACGCAGTTTCGGGGGATGGGGAAGAATGGATGGAGGATAAGCGGGCGTTGTTCTTGGTGATTGCACGTTTTTCTGATATTATGCTGTATCCCTTTGATAATCATTTTCACATTTTACAGAAGCGTTCGCTGCGCACGATTGTAAACGAATTGTTTGAGTTGAAGTCGCTTGGTAAGCTGTCCGAGCAGAGCCGCTTAAAGGGGATTTGTAATTGGCTGAGGAATGCCCTGATGGACTATGGGAGAATGGTGGAGGATGAAGAAACCTATGAACTTATTCAAGCGGTTTTAAGTCGGTGGGCTAAGGCGGCTGATCAAGTGATTTTAGAGGTGCTTTTGTCATGTATCGTAAAATTAAGTCCTGAAAAAGCGGGAAAGTATAGGCAGGATGGAAGCGATGCGAGTTATAGCAGGATTTTATTGTATTTGCATCTTTTAGAAAAGCAGGGGTATCATGATTTCATTCATTTTGTTCTTTTGTGGTATTCTGTGCAGTTACGAGAAGTTCCTGAGAACCTGAAGAAATGCCGAGATGTATTTTATTCCGTTTTGGAAGTAGAAAATGAATTAAGAGCGGATCGTGCGCAGGAGAAGATTTTAGATGAGGTAAATTTAGGGTATATAGAAATTGTGCTGGCAGTGTCGGAAAATCAGAAGGTAATAGACTGGATAAAGGATAATCTGGAATTAATTTGTGATGCGTACAGGGCAGCCAATCTTGGAGAGTGGAATTTATGGTATGAAGATAGTGGGAACTATGTAAGATTGGAAGCTGAAAAACTAGGAGAAAATACACTGGAAATTAATATAGCTGAGTCAGGATTGAGACAGGAATACTATAAAAAGCGTAGCGCAGGGAAGGCCATTATAAAAATTAGAGTAGATAAGAATAGTGAGACTGGAGAAAAGCCATCAAGGACATTCCTAGAGATGGTGCTTGGAAATGCTTTAGAATATCCGGAGCGCCTGAAGGGATTTCTGAAAAATATTTGCCGGGCACTGCTTGAATTGTCAGGACAGGAGGATGATCCTCAAAACGTGGATAAGCTGCTTGAGAGCATATTAACAGAAGAAGCAATAGAAGCCAGGTTGCAGTTGACAAAATTTGCAGAATGGAGAGAGCGGCAAAAGCCAAGCTGTAAGGACTGGCAGGATTTATTTCCTTTGGAGAGTATGGAAATTATGATGTATCTTACAGAAGAGGTCTGTGAGATTGATTTCATGCGATATAATAACAATTTGCTGAAGAGAGTTGTTTACTTTCAAAATCGGCAGTTGGAAACAATCATTTCGGAATTGGAGAAGATCGAAGAATATTATGAACCAGCGGAGATGAAAAAATATGGATATGCAGTCAGGCTGAAAGAGCTGAAGGATATGGTCAGGCCCTATGACTTCGGAACTCAGTTTATGAAGATGAT
The DNA here is from genome assembly GCA_964486095.1 of uncultured Acetatifactor sp. Lineage (GTDB taxonomy): Bacteria > Bacillota > Clostridia > Lachnospirales > Lachnospiraceae > Acetatifactor. The sequence continues at coordinate 6,769 of CAZAMX010000040.1, forward strand.
GTCATGGGGAGATTCAAATCAAGAAGATACGAGCAGAGAAAATACAAAGATAAGCGATAAACCACCAGTATGAATATGGGGAAGTATTTATGGATAATTTGCGGGCAGTGGTTAAGAATCTTTTTTGTTATGTACCGCCACAGGAGATACTGACGGGGAAGGTACAATATGACCGGATCAGCGAAGATATGTTTCAACAACTGGGTAGCGGTTACATATCCTATTATTCCAATGATGAACTGATCAATATGTATCATTTCCTGAAAACTGAATTTTGGTGGCAGAATAAGAAGCTTAAGGGAGAAGCTCCTGCAAGCGGAGAAACGGATAAATCTTTGAATGTATTTGAGGCGTTAATTGCTTTTGGATATGCGGTACTGATCGAGGAAGATGGAGAGCCCTTGTGCCAGTATGGGCATTTGCTGCGGTGGCGGGATATGATTACGCCGCTGGAGGAAGATTTGTTTATTACATCTTATTTTGCATATAAAGATATGCTGAACGGCAATAAAAGAAAGAATTTTTTCTGGAAGCCGGTGATTGGGCATAATAATCGAGCGTTAAATTGTCTGGTGGCCAAAGGGGTGGCGGAAAATCATTTTCATTTAAAGGGATCCGCGCCGCAGTTTCACTTGTCATGGATCAGCCTTATGAATCAGCCTGATAAGAAAAAGTATGCGGATGCTCTGAAGAAATATGAGGGAAACAGACTGCAGAAAAATCTGGAAATTCATTCAGAGGCGTCGTCGGGAAAGCTTGTCTATTTGTGGCATCAGGCGGTGCTGATCAGGCTCTTTTTGTTTTCTTTACTCAAGGGAGATTGCCTTTCTTTGGGAGAGGTTTATGTCTCTGCTGATATTGTTCTGGATGCAGTGAAAGGCACTGATTCTTTTGAAGATACTAGAGCTCGGATTATGAAAAGTGGTCCAGCTGAAAATTATACAATCAGGCTGGCGGATTACAGAAAACAGTTGGGAGAAAAAGCTGACAAGATAGAATGGCGCCATACGGTAAAGCTGGTGGGCAGGCTGCTGAAGGACGAGGATATGCTGATAAATTATACAGGGCTTCTTCAGGACAATGTGCTGAGATTTAGAGAGAAATATGCTAAGCGAGGCTTGGACTATATGACCTGTGAAAGCTGGCTGGCGTACAATGGGGTTGTGGATACAAATGGTCCGCTCAGTGGGGAAAGATGGTTTTTGTATCGTATGTTCACGGCGGTATATACGGAAGAGGCACTATTTAAGCCCTATATTAATTGGTTTTATTTGTATTTGCTGATAAAGGCTAATATCAGAAGAGAGCTGGTACAGGCAAACGCTAATGTGGGATTTGATAATTTCCTGCGTTATGAAAACAGGAAAGATGTTTTTGTTGAGGACAGCATTTATGAGGAAGTATATATCAGGATGGCTGTGCGGGATACGATATATAATCAGCATATTAGGAGTTTGGAGGCCAGAATAGCACCCAAAGCAACTGCTGAAGAGAATATTAGGGCAATCAGAAAGTATGACAGCTGGATAGCAGATTCGTTGGAAGAAGAAACTAAACAAGAATTGCAGAAAAAGTATTTTTATGTATACCATTTTGTAAAAGCTTCTGAGCGGAATAACACAGGCAATAAGAATCTGGAAAAGCATCGACATGCAGAAAAACGCGAAGAGGTAAAACAGAAAGCCCTGGCAATCGCAAAGCTTCGGGAGAGCGGAGTGCCGGAGGCTTCGCGAGTCAGGGGGATTGATGCGGCTTCTCCTGAAATTTGGTGTCGGCCGGAAGTGTTTGCGCAGGCGTTTCGGTTTTTGAAAAATCATAGGGCGAAAGGCGGACATCTTCCGTTTGTGGAGACAGAATGCAAGGCGCTCTTGGCTACATATCATGTGGGAGAGGATTTTCTCGATATTATAGACGGGCTTCGAGCCATTGATGAGGCGATCCTTTTTTTGAATCTGCGTTGTGGAGATCGACTTGGCCATGCCTTGGCACTGGGAGTAGATATTGATGAGTGGTATGAGAGCAAGTCGAATAGAATTTTGATTAATAAAATGGGATATTTAGATAATCTCGCCTGGCTTTATGCAAAGCTGAGACATTTTGGCATTACAGGATGTGATGAGACTAAAACTTATATTGAAAAGCGCTTTCATGAGTATTTTCTGGAGATATATGAAAATAACATGAAGCGGGATACGATAAAGGCGATTATTAATAAGGCGGAAAAAACTTACGACGATCATAAAATCAAGCATAATTATGGGCAGGATATGTTATCCTTTAACATTAATGAATATTATGATGCCTGGAAACTGAGGGGAGATGCTCCTGAGCTTTATGAAGATGGTTTTTTCTGGCTTCAGGACAGGATAATAGATGAGTGGGATGAATATGCCGTAAACAGCGATTTCCCTGTAAATTATAAGATTCGCTATATTCCTGAGACTGCTTTATTGTACCATATGTATCATTATAATCGTGATGTGAAAACAGTAGGGGATGAAATGATAGAGGTGAAAATCCGGCCGGGTATCATTGATGCTGTTAAGAAGGTACGCCGGGCGATGCAGAGGGAAATCTGCCGGATGGGGATTGCCATTGAAACAAATCCTTCTTCAAATTATTTAATTGGAACATTCAGACGTTATGACAAGCACCCAATTGTTCAATGGTATAATTATGGTTTGACATTAAATCAGGAAGAGCTGCAGGAATGCCCGCAGATGCAGGTTTCGATCAATACAGATGACCAGGGAGTTTTTTCAACCTATATTGAAAATGAATATGCTTATCTCGCCTTAGCTTTGGAAAAGCAAAAAGATGAAAACGGTAATTACGTGTATAACCGAACTATGATTTTACAGTGGCTGGATCACATTCGACTAATGGGTATTGATCAAAGCTTTTTGAAGTAGAGGGATTCATTAGTGAAATCTATTAAGTTGGAAAAGAGGCAGGCGATATTTCGTCTACCCCTTTTTCTATGGCGGTGCGTTTGACGGCACACGTTTCACTGACAGGTTCAAAAAAACTTTCAGGTTTCATGCCTGTTTGCTGCCTCTTCAAGAAGCCGGAGACCATAGGCGAGAAAAGAGCGATCTTTTGGGGACAGTTGTTTTAAAAGTCTCAAGAAGCGGCTGACCGGATAGGAGCTGTTGACTAAACAGGGTCTTTGATCTACGGGATCAGGGAGATCCGTGAGTCCTAAAAGATAGTCTGTGGATACCCTGTAAAAATCGGCAATTTTTATCAGAGCATCCATACCGGGCTCGTTACGGCCATTTTCATAGCCAGAGACAGCGGCTATAGAGCAGTTTAGGCTCATGGCCAGTTCCTTTTGTTTTATGCCGCGTTCGCTGCGGAGCAGTTTCATCCTTTTTGACAGTTGATTCATATATGGCATCCTCCTTTGCATCGTTATGAAAATAACGTATAACAGAGGAAGAAGGCGGAAAAGAGGGAAGGGAGAATAAGCCCCTTATTTCCTCCTGCTCTGCAAAAACTTTGCATATTCCATAAGATGATTTACGGTATTGCTGTCAAAGGTGAGTACTGTATTGACAATATCCGTTACCGTATATTCGTCGGAAATGCGGCGGTTTAACACCTTCAGATCGCCGCGGTAAGCAGTGCGCCCCAGCAGATAATCTGTTGTCACGCCGAAGTAGTCGGCCAGCTTTTTCAGCATCTCAAGATCGGGAAAATGGACGTTGTTCTCGTAGTTGGAGATGGTGCCGATGGATACCTTTAAATGGCGGGCCACCTCTTTTTGACATACATCTTTTTCTTTTCGCAGCTGGGTGAGAATTGCTCCTGTTGTCATATGTTTTCCTTCCTGGGGTAGTCAGAGAGTTTTATAAGCTTAAAATATATTATACAGTTTTTTACAATACATGAAATATGATTTTAAGCATCGAATAAAAAATGCACTATGCGGCTGACGAGTTTTATGCGTCGTGTATTAAATCGGTAGCAAATACGGGCATAAAGCCACGTTTCATGGCTTGGCAACTGCCGCGAGGGTGAATTCCCCGCGGTTTGCTGCGGGGGATTGATTTCAAGAGGGAAGCCGGCTGTGTCTGCTCTGCAGAAATTTTGCATATTCCATGAGGTGATTTACGGTATTACTGTCAAAGGTGAGAACCGTATTGACAATATCTGTCACCGTATATTCGTCTGAAATACGGCGGTTAAAGACTTTAAGGTCACCGCGGTAGGCGGTGCGCCCCAGCAGATAATCCGTTGTCACGCCGAAGTAGTCAGCCAGCTTTTTCAGCGTGGGCAGATCGGGAAAGTGGACATTTTTCTCATAATTAGAGATGGTGCCGATGGTTACGTCCAGGTAGAGGGCCACTTCTTTTTGCCCCACGCCCTTTTCTTTCCGCAGCTGGTTGAGAATTGCGCCTGTAGTCATACGTCTGTTCTTCCTTTCTGTAGTACTCTGATTATTTCCTTAAATCTAAAACTTATTATATATATTTTGATGATCTGTAAAATAGTGTTTTATATATCACATAAAAAATGTAGTTATTATTAAATGAATTTTATGTGGGATGAAAAATATTGCCCTGGATTTTTAGAAAACGGCAGGTATATCCATTTTTTTGTCCTTAGTGTTGAATATGAATGAAAATTCTGCTACAATATATTGTGACTGCCTTTTGGAAGGCTGCAGAAAGGTGTGGAAATTACGTGAAGATCATAGATAAGATTTTTGGTACACATAGCGAGAGAGAGTTAAAGAGGATCGAACCCCTGGCAGATAAGATTGACGAGCTGCGTCCGGCCATGCAGGCATTGTCCGACGAAGAGCTGAAGGCGAAAACCGCTGAATTTAAAAAGCGGCTGAGCGAGGGTGAGACTTTGGACGATCTGCTTCCGGAAGCGTTTGCCGTGGTGCGCGAGGCGGCGAAGCGGGTTTTGAATATGGAGCATTACCGTGTGCAGATGATCGGCGGAATTATCATGCACCAGGGACGTATCGCGGAGATGCGTACCGGTGAAGGTAAAACTCTGGTGGCCACTGCCCCGGCATATTTAAATGCCCTGGAAGGCAAGGGAGTCCATGTGGTTACGGTCAACGATTATCTGGCGAAGCGTGACGCCGAGTGGATGGGCCAGATTCATGAATTCCTAGGGTTGTCCGTGGGTGTAGTTTTAAACAGCATGACCAGTGAGGAACGCCAGAAGGCTTATCGCTGTGATATTACCTATGTGACAAATAACGAGCTGGGCTTTGATTATCTGCGGGATAATCAGGTAATCTATAAGGAACAGCTGGTTTTAAGAAATCTGCATTTCTGCATTATCGACGAGGTGGACTCGGTACTGATCGACGAAGCCCGGACTCCTTTGATTATATCCGGCCAGAGCGGAAAATCAACGGCTTTGTATGAGATGTGTGACCTGCTTGCCCGCCGCATGAAGCGGGGTGATGATATGCAGCAGCTGACGAAGATGGATGCCATCATGGGTGTGGTGCAGGAGGAAACCGGAGACTTTATCGTTAATGAGAAGGATAAGGTCATTAATCTGACGGAAGCCGGGGTTAAGAAGGTGGAGGATTTCTTCCACATTGAGAACTATGCGGATACCGAGAATCTGGATATACAGCATAATTTTATTCTGGCGCTGCGGGCCCACAATCTGATGTTCAGAGATCAGGATTATGTGGTGAAGGACGATCAGGTACTTATTGTGGATGAGTTTACCG
>CAZAMX010000041.1:0-12476 GCA_964486095.1 uncultured Acetatifactor sp.
CCGGTCCGGAAACCTCAATCTTCTCCTTGCCCTTGTCTCCCGACAAGGCGATTCTGCTTCCGTTTTTCAGCTTCCATTCCTTGTTCAGATTCTTATCATCAAAGACATTCTGCACAAACTGACTGCTCGCCGGAAAACGACAGCCTGTGACCACAGGATGCCGGAAATCTCCGCCCAGAAAAGTCAAACGTACCACATCCCCTTCCTCCGGCAGGAAATACGCTCCATAACCGCCTCCCCCATAACAGGTCAGCACAGGAACATCGTCAAAGGTATCCATATTGTCCTTCATGTTCTTCACCTGTACCCGCACACTGCCCTTAGACGTATTCTCCGAGGCAGCCAGCACCGTCCCCCAGACATCATAGGTGGGCTGCATTCCCTCCCGGCAGGTTTCCTTTTCATCCAGATAATCAAAAATCATGTTTCCCTCACACTCTAAACCAAACCTCGAACCACGCTCCTGTAGCCCTGCCAGTCCAACCGGTGGCAGACTTCCTCCACATATATGACTGCCGACAGGCTGGACACGTTTTCATCCGTAATCTCCACATGGATACCCGGCCGCAGCTCCGGAATTCCCAGGCACAGCGCCTCCAGCCGGCAGCACTGCGCCTTTGCCCGGTCCATGGCCGCCTTTGCCGCCGCTGCCGCCTGCTCCGACGTTTCAAGCTCCGTATCCCAGATCCTCATGGACAGCTTCTGTAAGGTCTGTCCCAGCTTCTGCGTAAAAGCCTGGCCTCCGCCTGTCCATTTAGCGCTTCCCATAATTGTTTCATCCTGCCGGTTATATCCGTATACCGATATGCTGCCCGTCTGTCCCGTCATGGAGACAATCTCCTGCACTGCCATCAGGCCGTATTCGCCGGTCAGCTCCACCGTCTCCCCGCTTCCCTCTCCGGCCTTCTTAAATGCCAACTCTCCCCTGTCGCAGTAAAACTCAAAATTCAGATATTCGGCCAGGCTGCACAGCCAGTCGTAGTGGGTATTCCCTTTTACAACACAGCTTAAGTTCAGCTTGTCCGGCAGAGGGGAAATCTTTGTATCATCCACCAAAAACTCATATCCCTTATCCCCCAGTATATCCTCCAGCACCTGCTGTGCCTTTTGGGCGCCGGATATTTGAAAGATACTGTTCTTTTTCATCAGTCCCTTCACGTCCAGGCAGATCAGGGTATATTCCACATAGCCCTCCATCAGATCGCATACCTCTATCTGATGAAGATAACCCAGAAAAATCCGGCTCTTTTCCTTATCATAACCTGCGCTGATCTCCATTTTCTGGCCTACGCTCAAATAACCCTCCAGTGTACTCCGGCTGTCCTCGGGAAGCTTGTCTGCCCTGTACACCAGCACCGCCATATCCGGCTCTCTCTTCACAGAAGCAGTCACTTCCGCGCTGTCCAGATACCAGAATTCATTTTCGGGGATCTCCCTGCCCGCAGCTGTTATTGTTATCACGGGATATAAAAAATCCTGATACTTATCCGCAAGGGCTTTCCCACCGGTCTTTCCCACTTTTCTTTCCTTTCCCTCTCATGCCTGCATTATTCGATTCTGGGATTGTCCTTACCCACATATCTGCTTCTCCAGCGGGAGGGATCTTCTCCCACCAGCGTATTGATCTCGTTCCTGCCAAAATTTGCATCCTTCCCCGTCTCTTCTCCCGGAATCAGATCATAGGTCTTGTCTCCCACATAATCCCCTCTGATAGAGATGTCCACCTGTGCCCGCACAGGCTTTCCGTCCGGCGCAAACACGGTATATCGCACGCTCATGCCGGTCAACAGCCCTGCCACGGCAATGGATCCCCAGAAAAAATAAATCTGTTCTACATTGCGGCTGCTGTCTGCGGTTTTGTTTGTATAGGGATAAAGCAGCCCTACATATTTCCGTACATCCTCATACGAATCCTGATTCATCTTTTCCAGCGTATTAAAAAAAAGAGAAACGGAAAGCGTCATCTGATTCCTTTTTTTCCAGGCCCCGGAAGCATCCGGCGGCCGCTGTATGCCAATCCTGCTGCCCCGCAGCAGCTTTTTCTTCTCCTGATCCGGTTCCTCCTGATTCTGATCCTCCACGCCGATGGCTTCTTCTACGGATAACTCCGTAGGATTAAACTGTACAAAAAATTTTTTACCAAGTTCGGGTCTGCCGTTACGAAACGGGCAGATATAAGCTTTCTGATAAACAGCCATTCCCCGCTCCTTTCCGCAGGCGTTTCCTTGCCTGCTACAGTTTTCGGATCCGCTCCAGCCGGATGCGCCTCTCCACCTGGCTGCATACCTGCTCCGCTACCACCTGCAGAAGCTGACCCTGTCCCAGAATACCCTCCAGCTGCCTGGCCGCCATGGAAGGACGGGATCTGTAATAATCCCTCTCTTCCTTCAGCTGTTTTTTTACTGCCTCCCGCACAAAGGGAAGCAGCGACTCCTTCAGCCTTTCCCGCTCCCGCCCAAAGTCCGGCTTTTCCTGCCTGCCGCTCCGCCGTCCGCCGAAGCCGGCGTACTCCCTGCATCTGCTCTCTTCATCAGCCCGAACGGGCAAGACCTGTGTCTTCATCTTTTTTCACACCCCCACCGCCATCTGCACCTTACAACGTTCTCCCTCTCCTGCCTCATTTATATACTCAGCCTCCTATATACTTAGTCTCCTATATACTTAGTCTCCGTACTGTGGAGACTTATGTACTGCTACGTTTTTTCCCGAGCGAAAGCGTGTCTGTGCAGGAGCCCGCTCACCAGCCGCCCCGGCAGCCTGCTCCTGCAAAGACCGTAAAAAACGTCAGTACTTAGTCTCCGTACTATGGAGACTTATGTACTGCTACGTTTTTTCCCGAGCGAAAGCGTGTCTGTGCAGGAGCAGGCTGCCGGGGCGGCGTGACTCACTTCATCAGCTCAAAATCCTCATAGCAGACTTCAAAGCAGTCTATCAGGAGAATATTCTGCTCCGCACTGAGTTCTCCCACCTCCCAGCGCTTCACGAGCAGCCCCGTAAATAAATATTTTTTTACCGGGGATCCTTGACCGTCCAGCACCATCAAATTCAAATTTCCTTCCAGCCGCTCGCCCACCGTGCAAAAGGGATGGCTCACACCTCCGTAAGCTCCCCGCTCCATGCGCAGGACACGCTCCGCGCTGCAGCACTTGGGAAATACATGCACCATGGTATTTAAGCCCCCTTCCCGGTATACTTCCGTCTCGAGTTCCCGGCTTATGCCTGTGACCTTCTGAAAACCCAGCACCGTCTCGTTTAAAAAAACATTAAAACGATAGCCGGGCAGCGGATCTGCAAGGGGTAATGACAGTTGTCCCATGAATTCCTACTACTCATCTTATCACGGACTGAACAGATTCTTTTCCCCGTTCAGCTTCCTGTTGATCCGGTTGATCTCTTCACAATACCTGCGCCGTTCCGGCCGGGACAGATTTAAGATTTCTTCCGCAGGCCAGTGAAAATAGTATCCGATAAAGGAAATCTCCTGAAACAATTCCTCCCGGCCGGTGACTGTCATTCCCCTGAAGTAAAATTTAGCGTGTCCGTAAACACCTCTCCGCAGTGAGGACACTGCACCCGTATCACCGGGTCCTCCGTACCGTTCACTGTCTCATACATCTTCTGCAAGAAGGAAAAATCGGCCGTAAACAGCCCCTCGATCACCTGCGGCGTAATCTCCGCCAAACCCTCTATCTTCACCACCACCCTTGAAAGCAGCGCCACGGAAAGATAATCCGGATTATTTTTGACCTTTGGGTCCCGCATGGCCTCGATCTCATCCAGGGCCGTCGCCAGACGCATCCTGCCCTCTCTGCAGATCGTCCCCTCCGACCCTATATACCCCCTGGGCAGCGTAAAATCATATTCCGTCTGTATCAGCATATTTTCTCCTTATCACCTTTACTTATCTCTGGTCACACCCTCATGGGCAAGCACCAGGGTTTCCACCGCCACCTCGTTGCTGGTGGCATTGAAATCCGTAGCAGTGTACTTGGTGGGCCAGGCGGAAATTACCGTCCACTTTGCAATTTCCTTATGGGTATCGTCCTGCAGGCTGATGACCACCGTTTTACGGTTGATGGTCCCGCCCTCCACCTCCTTCATCCAATTGTACAGCTCCATGGAATCCGTCATGCCCCATTTCAGGGTAATGTTTTCATACTTTATCAGTCCCGGCTGCTTGCCCACCGTGTTCACCGCGAAATTTCCTTCCCGGTATTCTATGGGATCCGAACTGATGTCGGGAGCGCTCACCTCGGAAAAGCCGCCCACGGACGCTCCGTCGATAGATACATCATAGTTATACTTTTTATAGGGATATACCATTGCCATTTATCTTTCCTCCTCACTGTGCGCTTTCCATTTTCTGGGTGATGCGGAAAATGACAAATTCCGCAGGTCTCACCGGAGCCACTCCTATGACGCAGATCAATCTGCCGTTTAAAATGTCGTCTTCGGTCATGGTGCTTTTCCCGATGTTGATATAAAAGGCCTCATCCGCCGTGGACCCTGCCAGCGCCCCGTTCCTCCACTGGGTAGTCAGGAAAACCCGGATGGTCCCCTCCACCCTGGACCAGAGCATCTCGTCGTTGGGCTCAAACACCGCCCAGTTGGTATTTGCCTTGATGGATTCCTCCAGGAAGATAAACAGCCTCCTGACATTGACATACTTCCAGTTGCCGTCGCTGGAGCAGGTCCTGGCGCCCCATACACGAATGCCCTGTCCCGGAATGTTCCTGATCAGGTTAATCCCCTTGGGATTCAGCTTACCCTGCTCTGCCTCATTGTACTTGATGGAAAGCCCCGTACAGTTTCTCACCACTTCGTTTGCAGGAGCTTTATGTACGCCTCTGGAATTGTCGGTACGGGCATATATTCCGGCCATGGAGCCTGACGGCGGCAGGAACACCTTACGGTTTGCCAGCGGATCATAGCATTGCAGCCAGGGGTGATACATGGCGGCATAGCTGGAATCTATGTTCTCTTTAAATGCCTGCAGTTCTGCTACCTCCTTGCTGTCAAAGGGCATGTCCAGAATGGCAAAACGGCTGGCAAGGCCTTCGCAATGACTGACCAGAGCGCTCTGCACGGATCCGTCCGTAATGCCGGGAATCGCCATGATGCTCACATCGGACAGGGTTTTAAACGCTGTCAGGCCCGTACGCTGATCCGGAGATCCGTCCCGGCCGATATAGAGAGAAGGGTCAAAGGCATCCGCCTTGATAACGCCGTCGCTCCCCCCTTCGAAAGCAATCTCCAGGGTTATTTCTTCTCCGCCGTCCCCTTCCAGCAGCGATTTCAACATATCCTCGGTCAGGTTTTCCATGTTCGTCGCGGCAGTGACGAGCTGGGATTTCTTTAAGGCCTGTTCCACGTAAGAGTTGCGCTCCGGGTTAAAGGACACGCTCTCATACTGCTCCGCAGACGTATCGTCCTGAAGCATCATTCCCCACTCCATGAGATACAGAAAAGCCTCCGTATCTGCCTCGGCAGGCGGTGTGCCCGTCCATTTTAAGGTGATGCCGCTCCCTTCCGCCTTTTCCGCCACACTGTAAAAAACCTTTCGGCCATCCTTTTCCATATACTGGATACACACCAGATCCCCCGCATCATAGCCGTCCGACGAGCTCACCCCGCAGGTCTTTTCTTCTCCTGCCGGCCAGCTGTCTATCTTCACTCTGTTTTTTAAAACCGGCGTCAGCCTTGCCCGGATATTGTTTCCCCAGGCGCCGGGATTGGCGGCTGTCAAGGTCACAAGGGCAGTGTCTCCTGCTTTTAAAATTCCCTGGGCCGTCACCGCCCCATCCTTTCCCGCGTCGGTATCATCCTTCTCCTTACAAACCCGCATCACGTAACAGGTCGAGCCTCCGTTATTAAAAAACTGCTCCACCGCATAGGGCAGGAATCGCTGATCCCCATAGGCCCGCTCCGACAAATAACCGCCAAACCGCCTCTGATAATCCGCCATGCTGGTAATTAATACCGGCAGACCTTTTATGGGTCCCTTCTGAGCCATTCCCACAAAGCCTGCTGTGCTGGTGCCCACGCCCTCCATTGCCTTGACTCCGGAGTCAAATTCTTCCATATATACACCGGGTGATAAATATTCTGCCATAGTTCTCCTTTCCGCCGTTTTCAGGCTAAAACATTTTATGCTGCCGCCGCTGTAAAACCGGACAATTCCTGCGGCTGTACCTTACAATAAAACAGTCGGCTGTACCGGAGCTGCAGCCTGGATGCTGCCTCCATAAAGACAGCTTAATTTTGAGTCCATATTCAGGGTCTCTTTCCCCCGCACCTTGACCTTACTGCAGGCTCCTGTCCAATCCTGTGTGGTACAGGGGATACAGGGCATGGGCGTCAGCACTCCCAACGCGGCGGCAGTGGCGGCAGCCACCATGGGATTTGCCGGGTTGGAACACATACCAAAGGGAAGAATATTTAAAAACGGAATATGATCGGTCTTTACCGCCACGGGAAGCATGGCATTTACTTTTTTATCCGGCATCACCATAATCGGTGTCGGTGCATTGCCAAATCCGCATTTTAACAGAGTTCCCTGTACAATTACCGGTTTCATTCTCATTTCTCCCCTGTCCCGCGTTTTTTCAAGCCGTAATCCCTCTCTTTTACCCTGCTGATCTTTCTGGTTCTGGCTGAGGCCACAAAAACAGGCGCCGCCCGCAGATACACCGCCGGCTGAAGAGGCCGGTTAAAGCTGCCCCACAGACGAATCTTGAACTCAACACTCTCCCGCAGGAAGGAAAATCCTACCTTTTCCCCGTCCTCTCTGAAAGAAAAAGGATTGTCATGGAGAGTGCGGACCATTTCGTTCAATATTCCCTGCAGCCGCTCCCGCTGCAGGCCGCCAAAGCGTTGCTTCTCGTTACAGAACAACAAATAGGAAAGCTCCACTGCCTTGGGCGGAAACCGCAGGGTGTTTTCTCCCTCCGCAGCCGCTGCCACCGCAGCCAGGGAATAGTCCTGTATGTCATAAAGATAAACACCCACCCTGTAATCCGCCTCCTCCCAGGGGGCCGTCATCAGGATGCTGTCCCTGTCCCGCACATAGCCCGGGCAGAGATTTTTCCTAAGAAGCTCCAGCAGGCATTTCCCTGTCAGAAGGATCTCTTCTTCCAAAACGCTGCCCTCCGGGGAATCTATGTTGTTCCTGTCAGACTGACCGCTGTCCATGAAAGCGCCACCTCCCTGCTTCGCTTTTTCCTGCGTCCCTTGGATAAAACCAGAGCGATCTGGAATGTGCCGGCTTCTATCTCCTGGCGCAGTGCCTGCTTGCGGATCTCCCATCCGCTGTACCACCCATCCGCAAACAGCTCATCCGCTCCGTGGACCGCCGCATGCCTTGTGTTGTTCTTCTCCCAGTAGGCGTAGCTGGGTTCTTCATAAATCCTTTCCAGCCACAGAAACACCTCTTCCCCGGGAAAGCCATGGGCAATCTCTTCCGAAAACAGCGTATCTCCCTTTCGGTAATGCTTGGGAACAGGTATCACTGCTACACCCCGGTGTACCTCCTTTCCCCGGTGTTCCTCTTCCTGCTGCGGCCTGCCTTCGGGCAGGCTCCCGGGGGCGGCAGGAACGCTTCGGCCTGCTTCATCAGATCCGACTCTTTCATCCGTACGGACACTTCCTTCAGTACGGACGTTTCCTTCATTCCAACTGCTTCCGTTCATCCGGCCGGCAGTCTCCGGCCGCAGGCTTTTCAAAAGCCCTCTCCAGCGAATGTCCAGGATTCCGCTTTCTTCCGCCGCCCGGCGAAGGATTTCAGTCTCCGCCGACTGAGCCACCCGCTTTCTGAGTCCGTTTTCCCCGGCATATACAAAAAAAGACCCCCGATCCGCTCCGACCCCAATCCTGGCCAGGGGCACCCAATCCTCTTGAAAAATGCTGCCTCCGGGAGCAGTTTTCGGCTTTGAAGAATTACTCTCTCCCGGGGAAATTTCCGTTTTCAGGAAGATACTCTCTCCCGGGTAGGTTTCCGGTTTTGGGAAGGTTTCCGCTTCCGGGTAGGTTCCCGTTTCCGGGAAGATTTCCGCTTCCGGGAAGATGAAATCTTCCCTGGGCAGCCGCTTCCGCACCGCTTCTTCGTAGGCTTCAGCCGTCTCGATGGAAACCTGGCAAGCCTCAGCCGCCACAGGCTCCGCTCCGTTTCTGAATATTTCCAGCCGGCTTAACTCCATGGCAATCATCTGCTTTCGATATTCCTCCGTACAGATCTGCCATTCCTGATACAAACTGCCAAGCAGGGAAGTCCGCTGCTCTTCCAATATCTCCAGCGATCTCCCTGATGTCAGAAAAAAAGCCCCCTGAAGCTTCACAGTACAGCGCCAGCCAATATTGACGCTGCTTCCCTTAAGCGCTCTGGCCTGAATACGAATCTTAAAAATGCTGTCTGCAGGAACCACCCGGGGAATACAAAGAGAAAGCCTTACCTCGTCATCCTCGTACAGGATTCTTTCCTCCGTAAGAGCAGCCGCCAGATCCCGCCCTGCCTTAAGCCGCCTCCAATCCTCATCGGAATATGCCGCCAGGCAATAGCTTTCCGCGATCCTTGCAGCCTCATAGGTCTCCTTCTCGCAAAGCAGGCTGCGCTCCCTGTCCACCTGCCTTTCCTCATACCGAAGACCCAGGATAAACCCATGGGAGCCGTTCCTGCGGGAGCCTGTCCCGCCGAATGCTTCAAGCTCTTCCCGCCCGATTTTCACGTCCTCCGGCACCACAATGAATCTTCCCCTGCGGTCTATGGCGCTTCCCGCCGTAACATGCAGGGAACCGTTCTCTCCGGTTCTGACCTCAAGCCCCTGAATGATGCCCCAGCCGTGAAATCTCCGGTTTAAAAACTCCAGCTTTGCGTTTCCGTATTCCTGCTCCCGCACAAAATCGCTGGCATGGAGCAGTTTGCCTGGATAATACCGGTTTCTTACAAATATATATCCGTCGCTGTCCTTCCGGTTTTCCATCCTAATAATCATGCCCTTCCGTAACCTGCGAATTCTTGACGGCGAAAAGCATAAGCTTTTTGCCGTATGGGCCGCAGGCACAAATTTGCGTGTGAAAAATTCATTTTTCACACTAACCTCCATGTTGCTGCTCTGCATTAACTTTAGCCTGTCTCACTCTATTTCCGCAGCCGCCCGGTGAGCTGCCTTGAATTTTCCCGCCTGACAATCAGCTTCCTTCTTACATCCGTATACTTCTTCACCGGGATCTGCAGGCGCTCCCCGTTGGACAGTTCCGCGTAGCAGCGGTTAATCCTTTCCACATGCAGACTGTTCACAATAAAGCTTTTATGGATTCGCACAAAGGTATCCGGCAGTCTGCTCTCGGTATTTAAAAGGGTTCCCGTTACCTCCACCGTCTCTTTTCCGGTATGCCAGTAAACCCGGTTATGGCCGGACTCCAAATATAAAACCTCTTCCTCCCCAAGGAAATAGGTATGCTCCACAACATCCGTAAGACGGAATACCTTTCCCGGTTCCTCCGATATATGCAGCAAAGTCAGCCGGGGCCTGCCTTCCACATACTGCAGCAGACTGGAATATCGGCACAGTACGCTGGCTTTTGGACCTCCGGCAGCAGAATAGACCAGTCGGTAGCTTCCCACCACCGAAGCGCCTTCCCGGCCGTTGAGGCAGACCCTGCATCCCCGGTGCAAAACGTGGCAGGCCTTCCTTTCCTGAAAATCCGGCGCGATACATACCATATCCTCCGAGTAATATTTTGCCTTTTTAAATCTGTCATCTATATAATAAAGGCCAATCATGTATCTTACGACCGCGCATGCGTATCTTTCGTTCACTCCCTGCTCCCTATACCGCATTTGATACCAGAGTCAATATACTCTGACTTTAACATCATACTTTTTTTAATTGTTATAATATAATGTGTTCTTTTCATGCGCAACCATATTGGTCGAAAAACCAATCAAAAAGTCGAAATAACCATAATTTCGTCGTATATTGTCGATGAAAGCAGGCCTAATCGAGTAGGGAAGCTGCACGGGGCTGTGCATAAAAAGGGATGCCGGCCTTAAAAACGAATCCGACATCCCAATGAAATCAATAAAAAATAAGTTTTCACGAACGTAAGAACTGACGCAGCGCATTCATCAGCAGTTCAATGTCCAGCGGCTTGGCAATATGGGCGTTCATGCCGCTTTTTAAAGCTGCCTCTTTATCTTCCTCCATAGCGTTGGCTGTCATGGCGATAATGGGAAGGGTCTTCACATCATGCCGCTGCATGGCCCGAATGGCCTTTGTCGCTTCATAGCCGTTCATAACCGGCATCTGAACATCCATCAACACCGCATCATAATAACCCTCTGCGGATCTTTCCACCATGGACACGGCATCGGTTCCGTCCGGAGCGGATTCGATGGAAAAGCCCGCCTCTTCCAGGATAACCTGGGCAATCTCCCGGTTCAGCTCGTTATCCTCCACCAGCAAAAGCCTTTTTCCGCTGTAATCCGTCTGTGTCCAGACAGCTCCTTCCTCCGACTGCCGGTTTTCTCCAATGTTATTGGCCGCCAGCAGCGCCGCCTTTAAATCAGACATAAAGAGGGGCTTGGCGCAGAATGCTGTAATCCCCGCTGCCTTCGCCTCATCTTCAATATCCGTCCAGTCATAAGCGGTGAGAATGATAATGGGCGCATCCGGTCCCACCACTTTGCGAATTTTTCTGGCCGTCTCGATTCCGCTGGTCTCCGGCATCTGCCAGTCAATGATATAGGTATGATAGGGGTCTCCCTCTTCGTGGGCAGCTTTTGCCCGGTATGCCGCCTCCCTGCCGGAGGTGGTCCATTCCGAACGCATACCAATGCTCTTCAGCATTTTACTTACACTGTCACAGACATTGAAATCGTCATCCACCACCAAGGAACGCAGCCCTTCCAGCTCCTTGATCTGCTCGGCGGTCTTTTCCACGTCCTGCAGCTGCAGGGGAAGCCTTACCGTAAAGGTACTGCCTTTTCCCACTTCGCTTTCTACCGTGATCTAGCCGCCCATCATATCAACAATGCTCTTCGTAATAGGCATACCAAGCCCTGCGCCCTGGATAGCGCTTCTGGTCGCCGTAGATTCCCGCTCAAAGGGTTCAAAAATATGCTTCACAAACTCCTTGGACATTCCGATTCCATTGTCCTTGACGATAAACACGAAATCTCCCCAGCCATGCTTATAAGTGGTATGCTGGGTGATACGGAAGGACACCGTCCCTCCTGCAGGCGTATATTTAACGGCATTTCCCATCAAATTGATGAAGATTTGATTCAGCTTCAGCGGATCCGCGATTACATTCTCGTTTACTACCTCAAAGGTATCAATGAACATCTCCATCTGCTTGGCCTTTACCTGGGGCTGAATAATGTTCACCAGATTGTGCATCAGCTCCGGGATATTGCATTCCTGATTGTGAATCTGCAGTTTTCCGCTCTCAATGCGGCTCATATCCAGAATATCATTGATCAGTCCCAGCAGATGATTGCTGGAGGAAAGAACCTTCTGCAGACAGTCACGCACCTGGTCCGTACGATCCATATGGCTGGCCGCGATGGTGGCAAAGCCGATGATGGCATTCATGGGCGTGCGTATATCATGGCTCATGTTGGACAGGAAGGTGGTCTTTGCCTGATTGGCATGCTGTGCCTGCATCAGGGCGTCCTGCAGCGCCTGAGTCTGCTCCCGCTGTTTCCTGACCTGCTCCGTTATATCCCTGGATACCACCATGGCAATCAGGTCTCCGCTGTCCTCATCTCTGGTCATAATAAAGCACTGGCGCACACATATTGGCTCCGTACCCTCGGCCTTGCCCCAATAGTCCACATCCACTTCCATGTCGCCTTGCTCATACCTGGCTTTCAGATACTCCACATTCACCTTGCCGGAATAATCCTCCAGCGATTCCTTCAGCACAAACTGTTTCCATTTCTCGAAGCACACGGAGGCCTCGCAGGGAGCCGACAGTCCTGCCAGTTTGAGCAGTGAAATCTTGTCCCCCTCTTCCCCGCAGGTAATATCCTGCTCAATACGGTCCTTTGTCAGATTGCATTCAAAGGTACTGAAGGAATTGGACATAATGGCAATCCGATACTGTTTATCCTTACGGTTTAACACCGCCCTCTCACGCTGCTCCCGCAGTTCTTTCTGCTTCAGCTCCGTAACATTCTGGCGGACATATAACGCCCTGACAGGCTCTCCATCCTTCCGCTCCAGACACATTACGATCAGATGCTCCCAGTCTTCCTTCCCCTGACGGGACACATGGCATTCATAAACATCGGAGTCCTTCACGGCCAGGCTCTTTTTCAGTGTGTCTATCCGGGCAAAGCGGATGAATGCTTCCTTTTCCTCTTCCCCAATAATATCCGCAGCATGAAGCCTGATAAATTCGCTGTACGCGCCCTCCATGGGAATGCTGGCGTTCAGCGGACCGATTCCCGCCATATAGGAATAATGATCATTTTT
>CAZAMX010000042.1:0-12346 GCA_964486095.1 uncultured Acetatifactor sp.
CACCCGGATCAGCGCCGATGCCACTATCTTTTCCGCCAGACGTCCGCCAAACCGGCCGGGAGTGAGACCATACACCACCAGAACCGCTACAAAGGATGCCCCCAGGAAGTTACCTAAAAATACAAAAATCCAGTTTTTCAGCATATCCCGCAGCCGGACTTTCTTTTCCAGCACACTGATAATAATCAGATTGTTTCCGGTGAAAAGCTCGCTGCCCGCCACCAGCACCATGGCCATCCCTGCCGGAAAAACGCAGGCGCTTAAAAGCCTGGCAACGGAAAGGTTGTCCACCGTCGCCGATATGGTGGTGGAAGCAATTCCCGCAAATCCGATAAAGACTCCGGCAAAAAACCCTAAAATTACCATTTTCCATATGGAAAACCTTACCTTGTGTATTCCGATTTCTATAAAATTTCTTGCAATTTCTATCGGTGAGTGCATACAGTCCCTCCTTCTTGCTTTTTACCTGACCGCCGCAATGATTCAGGTTCTTTACGATCTATTTTTTATAATTATAATGGAGGAATCCTGATTTGTATACCGTTTTCTTTGCACCTGCTTTTCCTCTTGCATTTAGCCGAAAACAAGAGTATCATAAAAACGATATAATACTTATCGAAAAGGGGGCTTTTTCATGAAAGTACAAAACAAATGGATAAGGGCCGCAATTCCCGCCCTGCTGCTTCACTGCAGTATCGGCACGGTCTATTGCTGGTCTATTTTCAGTGAAGAGATCGGGAAATACATAGGCTTTTCAAAAGGCGCTACCGAATGGGCCTTCAGCTTCGCCATCTTCTTCCTTGGCATGTCCGCTGCCTTTCTGGGCAATGTGGTGGAGAAGGATATACACCGCTCGTCCTTAATCGCTGCCATCTGCTTTGCCGCAGGCATGGCAGGCACCGGATTCTTTATCTGGTACGGCGGTAAACAGTACGCCGCCACGGGACAGGGGAGCGTGCTTGCTCTCATCGGCATTTATGTATGCTACGGCTTTATTATGGGTATCGGTCTGGGAACCGGCTATCTGTCTCCCGTAAAGACGCTGATGCTTTGGTTCGAGGACCGCAAGGGTCTGGCTACCGGCCTGGCAGTGGCCGGCTTCGGCGCGGCAAAGGCTATCGCAAGCCCGATCATGCAGGCGCTTCTGGATTCCCTTGGCAAAAACGGCATCTGGCAGATGTTCCTGATTTTAGCCGCGGTGTATTTCGTAATGATGTTTGTCGGACATCTCCTTCTGGCAAAACCCGCCGGCTGGCACGAGCCTGCAAAGCAGGAAAAGGGCCAGAAGGCAATAGACGTAATCAAGACCAAACCTGTTGTATTTGTGGGCATCTGGCTGATGTTCTACCTCAACATCACCTGCGGTCTTGCACTGATTTCCCAGGAAAAGATGATTATCAAGTGTATCGGTCTCGGCGCCATGGCCGGTGTTCTTTCTTCCGTCACGGCAGTTTTCAACGCAGGCGGACGCCTGGGCTTCTCTGCTTGGGCTGACACCATGAAGGACAGAAACACCATTTATAAAATCATCTTTATCCTTTCCATTGCCGCTACCGGTCTTGTCATCGTTACTCAGGCAATCACCAAACAGGGCAGCAGCATTATAGGCGGAGAGTCCGGCAGCATGTTCCTTACCATACTGGTACTGATCCTGCTCTTTGTGGTAAACGCGGGATACGGCGGCGGCTTCAGCAATGTACCCACTTTGCTGTCCGACCATTACGGCATGGGAAATATCAGCGCCATTCACGGTATCACCCTTTCCGCGTGGGCTATCGCAGGCCTTACCGGCAATCAGGTAGCTACCCTGATTGTAAACAAGGTAGGCAGCTGGAGCAACATCATGGTTGACGGACATGAATACAATATCAACCCTGTCGGTTATCAGTCCGTGCTTTATTTAACGATCGTATTGTATGTTATCTCTCTGCTAATCAGCTTCTTCATGGTCTCCGGCCGTAAAAAAAAGCAGGCCTAAACAGACATTACATAAACATGCGCCACCAGGCACACCACTAATTTAAAAGGACCTTCCCTTACCGGGACGGTCCTTTTTCTATGAAAATTTCCGTATAACACATTATATCTGTCTGAGCCTGTCGCATGCAGGCTCTATCTGCTTATTTTACCAAACCGTACCTCACAGTCCTTGCGATAAAAAGAAATCCCGTAACAGCCGACCTTCCTGTATCCTTCTTTCTGCAGTTCTTCCATATACCTTTTATCATAGATCTGCTGTAACGCTCTTTCCGCATCGGCCTCCAGATCGTCAATGCTTTCCGAAACCTTTATCTCCACAACAAACGCTCTTCCTCGCAGAGAAGGGCTCTTCACCGTAAGGTCGGATCTGCCGTTCCCCGACTCCCGATTGGAGCTGACCAGATAATCCTCACTCTGGCTTAAGATCCCGGCCAGAAAACCATGGTAGAAATTCTCTGCGCTGTCATAAAAGCTGATGGTCGAGAAAAGCTGTGCATTTAAGATCTCTCCTATTTTTTCTGCATTCCCTTCCTCCATGGCGCGGTACAGATCCCGAAAATCCTGCTTTTCTATGGTCTTGCGGAACCAGCCCAGGATCGTATTCCGGTAGATTGTCCTGACCTCCGTATTGGGAATGCGAACCTGTAAAAACACGGAGGACTCCTTAAAATATTCGCTCTTCTTGGTCAAATATCCGGTGAAATACAGAAAATTCCACAGGTTTTCCCCCTTACTGTGCATATCCTCATAGGTAATCTCTTCATGCACCTGTATATCCAGAGTTCCGCCATCCAAAAGCGCTTCAATCTGCCCCTTGGTCTCCCTGTCCGCTCCGGCAACCATCTCCTTTATAATGTCATTGGAGCTGGTGTTGATCCAGTATGGACGAGGGAACGCATCCAGATCCGCTTCCAGATCATACAGAAACTTTATCACGCTCCAGGGATTATAAACCTCCGTATTTCCAAACAAATACCCGTCATACCATTCCTTCATGACAGGGAAACGGCTCTCCACGCCATATTCCGTCATGAGCCGCCGTACCTCGCCTTCCGTAAATCCAAAATGTTCGCTGTATTTTAGATCCAGCACAGAAATAATGTTCAGATGGTTCAGGCCCGTAAAGATACTCTCTTTTGAAATTCGCAGGCAGCCTGTAATCACTGCAAACTGCAGATAATCGTTGGTCTTCAGGCCCGACTCAAACAACGAGCGGATAAAATCCACCATTTCATTGTAAAATCCTTTAAAATACGCATTTTCCAAGGGCACATCATATTCATCCAGCAAAATCACCGCTTTTTGCCCTGTCACCTGATAAAGGCACTTGCTTAAAAATTTCAGCGCACCGGAATAATCGTCCTGCTCACCCCTGCCTTCGGCAATTTTTTGAAACAGGCTCCTGCTGTTTTCATCCAATTTGTTACTTTCCGCTACATACTGATGCCTCTTGTATTCCTCCGCGATCTCACTCCTTATCTTGCCGTACGCAGATTGAAAGGTAAGCTGCTTTGCCGATTTCAGAGTCAGGTTGATCACCGGGTATAACCCCATCTGACCCACGTATCTTTCACCGGCCTCCATAATTTTTAAATTCCGAAAAAGCTCCCTGTTTCCGGCATTTTCCCCGGTGTCTCCGGTATCCTCGAAAAAATATCGCAGCATGCTGAGATTCAAGGTCTTCCCGAAACGCCTGGGACGGGTAAACAAATTTACTTTCCCCTTCAAATCCAGCAGTTCCTTAATCATCAGCGTTTTATCCACATAGCAGTAGCCTTCTCTGATCACTTCTTCAAAATTGTCAACACCGATCGGCAGCGGTTTTCTCATCTATATGATCTCCATTCTCTCAAAATACCGGATCAGAATGCCCGCGCAGTTTTCGGCGCCCAAGGCGGAGGTATCCAGAATCATGTGATAATTACTCACATCTCCCCAGACCTTACCCGTGTTGTTGAAATAATATTCCGAACGGGCCCTGTCATTCTTTTCGATCAGCTCCTTCGCCGCATCATGGGACAGGGACTCCTTTTTCATAATCCGCTTGATTCTGTCCTCCTTGTCGGCGCAGACATAAACATTAAATACATTCGGCTGATCCTTCAAAATCTCGGAGGCACAGCGTCCCAGCAAAATGCAGGGACTTTGCGCCAGTTTCCTGATGACCTCCGCCTCATCCGAATAATTACTGTCATGAAGCTCATTCTCAATATAAGCTCTGTCATAGACGGGAATATTAAGCTTCCTGGAAAGCTCTTCCGCAATCATACTTGCGCCGGTGCCAAACCGGCGGCTCATGGTAATCACAAGATTCATAACGTTTCCTCCTTATTCGGGTGTCTCCAGCCTTGAATAAGGACATTTTACCACAAATATTACACCACCGCCATAGAAAATACCGGAAAGTTCGCCGCGCCGTCGTCTACCGCGCTCCCTCGTTATCCCAACAGTTCCAGCAGTTCTTCCCGGCTGAAGCTGCCGCTGCCCATCTCTTCGGCGTTTAACAGCTGGTCCGCAAGCTCCCGCTTTTTTTCCTGTAAAAGCATAATCTTTTCTTCTATGGTATTCTTCGCAATCAGCTTGTACACACTAACCACATTTTCCTGTCCGATGCGGTGGGTACGGTCCGTGGCCTGGTTCTGCACCGCCAGATTCCACCAGGGGTCGTAATGAATCACTATGTCCGCCGCCGTCAGGTTTAAGCCTGTGCCGCCTGCTCTTAGGGAAATACAGAAAACGCTGGTATCGTCGGACTGAAAGCTCTCCACCAGCCTTCTACGTTCCTCCTTGCTGGTGGCTCCCGTTAAAATATAATGGGAAATGTTCTCCTTCTTGAACTCCCGGCTGATCCTGTCCAGCATGGAGGTAAACTGGGAAAACAAAAGAATCTTATGCCCGCCGCTGATAGCATCCCTGACAATGTCTATACACAACTGAGTCTTTGCAGACTCTCCTCCATAGCCCTCATACAGCAGCTCCGGATCGCAGCAAAGCTGACGGAGCTTTGTCAGCTCTGCCAAAATCTGAATCTTTCCCTTTTTGAACTCATCCTCCGATTGCTTATCCAGTGCCAGACGCAGCCTCTGCACATGGGCATTATAAAGCTCCTGCTGTTCTCCTTCCAGGCGGGCATACAGATTTTCCTCCAGCTTGTCCGGAAGATCCGTCAGCACATCCTTCTTTAATCTGCGAAGCACAAAGGGACGGATCATTTTTTGCAGACGTTTTCTTGCCCCTTCCTCCTGGTTTTGAATAATGGGGGTCTCATAGCTGTCCCGAAAATGACTGTAGGAATATAAATAACCCGGCATCAGGTAGTCAAAAATACTCCATAGCTCGCTGAGCCGGTTTTCAATCGGCGTTCCCGTAAGAGCCAGCTTAAATCCGGCCCGTATTTCCTTAACAGCCCGGGCAGCCTGGGTATTGTAATTCTTAATGTATTGTGCCTCGTCGATAATCTGAGCGGTAAACTCCAGGGACTTATAAAGCTCTATATCTCTTTTCAGCAAATCATAGGATGTAATCAGGATCTCCCCTGCCCTACAGTTTTCCAGCAGACTTTGTCTCTCCTGTATGTTTCCCACCACCATTTTCACGGGAAGCTCCGGCGCAAAGCGGTCAATCTCACTATTCCAGTTATAGACCAGTGATGCCGGACATACCACCAGGGCCAGCGGCTTTTCACTCCCTCTGTTCCTGTCGGCGGCCTTCGTCTTCGGTGCTTTATCCGCTGCCATAGCCTCCGCAGCCTTCCTCTCCAAAGCTTTATCCGCAGCTTTGGTCTCCGTGGCCTCCGACAACAGAAAAGCGATTACCTGCAGTGTCTTCCCCAGGCCCATTTCGTCCGCCAGGATTCCGCCGAATCCATTATGTCTCAAGGTCCTCAGCCACAAATATCCTTTTTTCTGATATTCCCTAAGTACACTGATCAGAGCCTGAGGCAGTTCAAAATCATTATCCTCCACTGTTTTCATATTGCGGATCAGAGATTTAAATTCCCGATTCCGCTCTATCCCTAGGGAAACCCAATCCTTGGCTTCCGCATCCAGATACAGCGCCCGGTACTTGGGAAGCTGTATCCTGCCGCTCCCAACCTGTCCGGCGCTTAAGTTCAGCCCTTCCTTCAGCTCCAGAAGCCCTCCGATGGCTTCTCCTTCCATATTGATGAAATCGCCGTTTTTTAAGCGGAAAAATTTTTTCCTCCGGTCATATCTGCCAAGAATCTCCTGCAGCTGCTCCATGGATAAATCCTGAGCCGTCAAAGTAAGCTCCAGCAGGTCGCCGGAAAGCGATACCCCCACCACCGGCTTCGGCGCGGGAGAAACCTTTACCAGCTTCATCGCCTCGGAGATAAAAACCTCCCCCAGGGTCTGAAACTCAGGAATTCCCCTGGTCAACAGCTCATAAGCCATATCCTCATCATCCCAAAGCACCAGCTCGCCCCGCATTTGCCTGTATTCGTTAAAATACCGCCGCACCTGCTGTTCTAGCTGCATTTCCCTGACCGTATCCCTGCCCGCGTCAATCCCTTTGTCCTTAAGCAGATCATAGACCTGCTCTCCGTATACGGCCTGGAGCCTGCAGGTAAAACAGTCCCTTTCGGGAGCGTCCAGATAAATCCGGAAGGCAACCTCCCTGACGCCGTAATCCTCCTTATCAAAGGAAATATAATTAGGCGTGAAAACCCGCTCCAGGGCCGGAAGGACCTCTCTGCAAAAGGCAGGCACGTCTCTGACCGCCACAAACAAAGATTTCTTCTCATCCATGTCCTGAAAGCAATCCAGAAAATCCTGCACGGGATCTTCCTCCATACGGCTTACCCTGTAAATTCTTCCCTCCAGAAAATAAAAATTGTCCTGCTTTCCGTGACAGGCTTCCCAGTGGCTCACGGCAACGTGCAGGCCCTCATCTTCTCCGGTAACTGTCAAAACCCTGGGAAGCCTGTCGGCTGTTTCCTGCCAAAATTTTTCTTCCTGCCCGCCGATCTCTCCCTCAAAGAGACGTCCGCCCATAATATTGATAAATTCTTCCAGCTCTTCATCCGTGAGAGTCATTTCCCGTACCTTTGGCGAATATGCAGAAGAATTGAAATAACTGTAATAGGAATAGCTTTGGGTATAACGCCATTTATTATTTTCCAGCCAGCTGCGGATAAAATCCACCAGTCCCCGGCATTCCTCCGTAAAGGCTTCTCTCGTATGCACAAAGGAAAACTTCCGGCCGTAAGAAAAATCCTCGCTTTGTTCTATGGCCCTCACAAAGGCAAATATATCCTTCAGCACATATTTATGGCTGTCCTGCGTCCCCAATGAAAAAGTAAGCCCTGTCCCTTCCTCCGTCCTCTGCAGCTTCGGAATCAGCAGCACCTTGCCGTAATTAGCGGTATCCGAAATGGGCAGTGTCTTCTTTAGGATTCTCTGTCGAAGCAGCTTTGCAAGGGCAGGAGAAGTTTGCGGCGGCCTCTTTTGGCCTTTTTTTGCATATCCCATATGGGAAAACTCCGCCCCATCCCCAAGCTTTGGCATATCCTCCGGATCCTGCTCCCCTACATGTTCGATATATTCCAGCGCCACAGCTACACAGTGCTTGCACATACCGTCATAATTTCGATATGCCGCGCATGTACAGACATATTCGTCGATGCAGTCCAGTGCCCAGCTATACACTATGCGCACGGGATACATCAAATTACCGCTCCCCTGCACATGGGCGTAAATTCTCTCCTGCAGATTTTTATTTTCCACCTCAATATTTTTTACACTTCCGTTTATCTGCAGCTCCTCGCCCCGAAGGTATATGGTATCACCTGCTTCGCGCCTTACCATGGTCCTTGTAAGCATCTTTGTCCTGCCCTTTCTATTTCATCTCATTTGCCATCCGGTAAAGATTACAATATATTCCTTCCTGCTCCATCAGCTTCTCATGACTGCCTTCCTCAACAATACCTTCCTCCGTCAGCACCATAATACGGTCAGATCCCCGGATGGTGGAAAGACGATGGGCCACCGTCAGGGTGGTACGTCCCTCTGAAAGAGCGGCCAAAGATTTTGCTACCGCATATTCGCTCTCATTGTCAAGAGCAGAGGTGGCCTCGTCCAAAATAATAATGGGCGCATCCTTTAAAAAGACTCTGGCAATGCTGATCCGCTGCTTCTGGCCGCCGGAAAGCTTCACCCCCCGCTCGCCGATATAGGTGTCATAGCCATCCTTCAGCTCCATGATAAATTCATGAGCGCCGGCTTTTTTTGCCGCTTCCTCCACTTCCTCCCTGGAAGCTCCCACCCTGCCGTAGACAATATTTTCAAACACGGTGCCGGAAAAAAGGTATACCTCCTGCTGTACCACGCCGATATTGCGGCGCAGGCTTTTCAGGGTAAGATTGCGGATATTCTTGCCGTCAATATAAATATTGCCGGCCGTCACATCATAAAATCTGGGAATCAGGTTACAGAGCGTGGTCTTTCCGCCGCCGGAAGGCCCTACCAGCGCAACCTTTTCCCCGGGACGGATGTTCAGGTTCAAATGACGAAACACCTGATTGTGATCGTCCGGATACTCAAAGCTTACGTCCTCAAACACAATATTTCCCGCAGGCTTCACAAGATCCACCGCACCCGGCTCGTCAAATATTTCTATGTCTGCGTCAATAATCTCCAAAAAGCGCTCAATCCCCGTCATCCCCCGCTGGAACTGTTCCGCAAATTCTATGATGCGGCGGATGGTGGCAATAAATGTGGTCACATACATAATATAGGCCACCAAATCACTGGGGTTGATAGAGCCGTTCATCACAAACAATCCGCCCACCACCAAGGTTGCCAGATACATGATTCCGTCGAACAGCCGGGTTGAGCAATGGAACAGTCCCATGTACCGATAACCATGCTTCTTGATTTTATACAGCTTACGGTTATCCTGCTCGAATTTTTCGTTTTCTATCTCCTCATTTGCAAAGGCCTTTACTACCTTCTGCCCTAAAAGGCTGTCCTCAATCCGGGCATTCAGCTCTCCGATCTGAACACGCTGCTGGCGGAACAGGGCACGAAGCCTTAAGTTAAGCTTCCCGCAGACTATGATCATCACGGGAATGATGCAGAAGATAATCACTGTCAACGGCACATTGATAGAACAAAGAATAATAAAGGACGCAACTCCTTTAATACCGGCAATAAAAAATTCCTCCGGACAGTGGTGGGCAAATTCCGTCACATCAAACAGATCGTTGGTAATACGCCCCATGATCTGCCCCACCTTCGTATTGTTGTAATAGGTATCGGAAAGCTTTTGCAGGTGGGCATAGGCATCCCGCCGCATATCCGTCTCCATGTCCACGCCCATTACATGTCCCGTGTAGGACATGTAATAATAAGCCGCCACGTCAATGAGCCGCAGCACCAGATACAGGATACCTAGCCTGGCAATAATCCCCACTGTCAGAAGCGCAATGTCCTGCGTGGCCTGATTTGTGATATAGCGGATAATCAGGGGCAGCACGATCTCACAGATGGTGGTCAGCGCCGCACAGAATAAATCCATGCACAGGACTCCCAGATGCCGTTTATAATACGGAAGAAACCGTTTGATCAGCTGACGTGATGTATATTTTCTCTCGCTCATTTTTCCTCCACTCCGTGTCACTGTTTCCCGCAAGGCAGCATTTCTGCATAGATCCCTCCCAGCTCCCTTAAACCCTCCGCAATCAAACCGGCAAAATGCGCGGCTCCGTCATGGCGCAGATGGGTGTTATCCTTGCTTTCCGCCGGATGCTCCGGATAATAGCCCGCCGGAAAATACATATACCAGCCCCGGCTTCTTTCTTCCCCCGCCTTTTCCAGTTCCCTGCGGCTTTTTGTATAAAGATCCACCAGCGGCGCCTGAAATTTTTCCGCCGCCTCCTTCATTCCTTTTACATATTCCAAATGCTCTCCGGGACCAAGATGCTTTTCATCCGTAAAGCATCTGCGCTCCAATGGCGTAATCAACAGCGGATAGGCTCCACGGTCCCTGGCCGCCCGTATAAAAAGCTCCAGATTATCAATAAAGGAAGTATGCGGCTCTGTGTAGCGCGCAGGATCCTGAATTTTCTCGTCATTGTGTCCAAACTGGATAAACAGAAAATCTCCCTCTCCGATCTGCTCTTTTATGGCCTCCAGCCTTCCCTCATCAATAAAGCTTTTTGTACTGCGTCCGTTTTTCGCATGGTTGCAGACGCTGTACCCTTCCCTTAAAAAGATGGAAAACACCTGCCCGATGCCGTTTTGGGGATAGGTAGCGTAATCGTTTGTCTGTACTGTGGAATCTCCTGCCCAATAAATTTTGTTCATTGTCTGCCTCCTTTTCTGCAATAGCAGCCATCCGTTTTCATAATTTGTAAACTCTAGGGCCCCTGCGCGCTGATTAATCAGCAGAGAATCCCTTGACACGCCGCTTCGTACTCACCATACGCCGAAAGCCTTCTGATCTCTGTCTGCTGCCTTTTTCTCCTGGTAGAAAGCGCTCCGCTGTCCGGCTCCAGCAGCCTGGCAAACAGATCTTCTCTGCATCTGCCGGCCCATTCCCCCATCAACGCCCTCGTTTTCGCAGCCATCTCCATATGAAGAGGATCCTCCGGATCGAAAGCGGGAATGATCTTATAGGGTATCGTGTGTATATGGCGTTTTCCAAACCCTCCCTCAGGCTGGAAATCCTTAATAATATCTGACAGCACGTCGCTGTTTAACAACCCTGTGATATAAACGGCTTCTTCCTCGCTGTCTGTCAAATACCAGTATAATGTCTGGTCAATTATAATCCGCGATCTGTCGATTTCATCCAGAGAAATATACGCGGCGCACGGATTGGAGCCGCCTGCACTTGACAGCACAAGCCATTGCTTATGAGAAAAGTCCTGCCTCATGAGCTTTCCGTAAATATTGATTACAGACAGTAGATAGGTTCCCGGCTCCTTGCCGTTCTTCCTCTCTATTTCCTCAAAACAGTAAGCAGTGCCGGCATTCATCAACGCTCTGTCAGCCGGAGTCAGCGCTTTCCATTCTCCCCGTATCTTCTGACCGGGCATTAAAACCTTTGCCGGGGCGGCAAGATAAAAGGGGGAAAGATGCTTGGAAATATATGCGTCAAAAATATATTTTTGATCGAAAGCATCCGCCCTCAAATCATTACAGCATTCTTTCTTAATGTCATTGATCAGATACCAAAGGCCGCTTGTTCTTTCGATTGGCCTAATAACCCAATTTCCGTCTGCACGCTTCCGGAAATCATGAAACAGCACGGTTCTGGGAAACAGATCTCATCCCTCCATAAATTTCCATGTTGCCTCTCCAAGCATTTCCATAAGCCCGGCATCCTGTCCCCTGTTGGTCCAGGCGCTTCTTCTGCCTTGATGATTCAAGGTGTACTCACAGCTTTCATACTTACGAACACCGCTGTAAACACGCCCCTGCAATGTGTCCGGCGTTTTCTGTCCGCTTTTGGCGCCGGATAAAACGATTCCCTTGTTTTTAAATGTATTTTGCGGTAATTCCCAAAGAGCTGTTATCTGCGTTTTCTGACCGGAAGACGAAGCCCTGAATCCGCCGCATCTGAAAGGCTCATGATTTAATCCGCTCATAAGACTGCCCGGCATAATACAGCTCCAGAGACCCCCCTCCTTTAAATAGCGGTCTACGGAATTCAACAGAAAAATGGTGGCAAGCTCCACATGGGGATGAGCTGCTCCTGCAGGATTTATGCCATATTTTTTTGCAAGTCTGCCCACTGTCTTTTTGTACGGATTATCCGCCAGCTTACTCATGGCCATCCAGGGCGGATTGGACAAAATACAGTTAAACTGTTTTTCCGTAAGCCCCGGGCGATAGCTGTTGCTTAAGATAAAATACCATATTCCGTTGCGTCCCGCCCGCTGCAGCCTTTCCAGCTCGGCCGTCAAATTTCCTGCCGATTCCACAAGGGCTTCTTTATCCTCACTTGTTAATTCAGATCCGCCTTTTTCCAAAACTGCCGTAATCATATCGGCGGCATCCGATTTTTCCAGCGGCTTTTCCTCTGCCCCGGCCCGGGTCATGGCCATTTGATAAATAACGGATATAAAAGAATCAAAGGTTTTTCTGTGTTCTGCCGTCAGCAAAAAAGCCGGCAGGGAAATTTCACGGCCGTCAAAGCTCAGTACATAGGACTCATTCCCTTCCTCCGGCATCTTATGCGTAATGGGCGTAGCGGCAAACAGGGAATCCGCGTGGTACACGGGTATCATAATTCCTCCCGTATGAACAGGAAAGAGATCCCGCATGGCCATGACCCAGTTGACCTTTGCAAGCATCACGGCAAGAGGATCTATATCAAATCCCATCACACAGGAAAATACAAT
>CAZAMX010000043.1:0-8683 GCA_964486095.1 uncultured Acetatifactor sp.
TCGTCCAGAGTCTCAAAAATACGCTCCAGATAGGCAATGTTATTGATAAAGTTGTTAAAGATATTGCCCAGGTTCATGATGGGCTGCCAAAATCTGGAGGCATAGGAGGAAATTGCAAAAATTACTCCCAGACTGGTATTCCCCTGTCCAAAAACAATTAAACCAAAAATGAAGATTGCAGCTCTGACCCAGACAGAAATATTGTCGATGGCTGGCCACACCAGGTTGCTGTAATTTACCGCCTTCATCCATGCCCCCCGGCAGCGGTCGGACAGCAGCGCAAAGGTCTCCGAGTTTTCCTGCTCCCTGGCAAAAATCTGGGTAATCTTGGCGCCCACAATGTTCTCCTGAAGATAGGCGTTTAAATTGGAATTCTTGTTGGAGACCTGCTGCCAGGCCCGGCGCTGTCTCTTTTTGATCCAGAACAGGAACACCATGAGAACGGGAACTCCCGCCAGCACCACCAGGGAAAGCTTCACATCCACGCAAAACATGAAGATCACGATAAATATCAGGTTCAGGATCTCCAGCACCACATTGATCAATCCGTTGGAAAGCATATCCGAAACGGAGTTCACATAGTTCACCACACGGATCAAAATCTTGCCGTGGGGTCTGTCGTCATAATATTGGAAGGGCAGCTTCTGCAAATGGGCAAAAAGATCCTTGCGAATGTCATAAATAATGCTCTGGCTCACATTTACCATAATCCGGGAGCGGATTGTGGTAAAAATAACACTGATGAGAAAGGTAAAGATCAAAAGCCCCACCAGCAGGAACAGCATCCGGGTATCCTTAGCCGGAATGGCCTCGTCCAGGGCACGCTGGGTCAGCATGGGGCTGAACAGCGCCGTAATGCCGCCCACGGCGCTTAAAGCAAGCGCCAGTATCATCTTATTCAGATATTTTTTGATATATGCTGATGCTCTCAGCAGATGATGGAAGTCAAAGGGTGTTTCCAGTACCTCGTCTTCCCTGTATGTATTCCTTCTGGCCATGATTGATTCCTCCCCGCCGCCTGAAAGCGGCTTACTTTTCCCACTTTATTCGCCTGTCTGCAGCTTCACAAGACTGTAGTAATATCCCTTTTTGGCCACCAGCTCTTCATGAGTACCGCTCTCCGTGATATGTCCGTCCTGGAGTACCAGTATCTTGTCTGCGGATTTGGTAGTGGATATTCTCTGCGCAATGATGATCTTGGTGCAGGGAAAATCCAGTTCCTTCAAGCTGTGCTGTATCTGCTTCTCCGTCTCCATATCCACCGCCGAGGTGGTATCGTCCAGGATCAGTATGGCCGGCTTTACCGCCAGAGCCCTGGCCAGGGAAATCCTCTGCTTCTGGCCGCCGGACAAGCCTACGCCCCGCTCTCCCACGATGGTATCATAGCCCTCCGGCATCTTGGCAATAAAGTCCGAGGCCGCCGAATACCTGGCAAATTTTACCACCTCTTCCGGCTTGATATGGGTATCTCCATAGGCTATGTTGCCGTCGATGGTATCCGAATACAGCAGTACATCCTGGGTTGCAAGACCAATATTCTTTCGAAGCTGGGTCAGCTTCATGTCACGCACATTGACGCCGTCCACCAGCACCTCGCCTTCCGTCGGCTCGTAAAACCTGGGAATCAGCTGAATCAGAGAGGTCTTTCCGCAGCCGGTCTCTCCCATGATAGCCACCGTTTCGCCCGGCTGGACAGAGAAAGATACGTTGTGCAGCACGGGCAGGTTCCCGTCCGCATATTGGAAGCTCACATTCTTAAACTCCACTTTCCCTTCAAAGCGTTCCGGCCTGTCAACGGCGTCCGGCTTATCCACAATCTCCGGCTCGGAATAATAAATCTCCATGACCTTGTCCGCAGCCGCCGAAAAGCGCTGGAATTCGTTCATGATATTGCCCAGCTGGCGCATGGGATTGGCGATGGCCCAAATCAGGCCGGAAAAGGCCACATACTCGCCCATGGTAATTTGAGAATTAATGATAAAAATGCCCCCCACTGCCAGCAGGACCACAGGCATCAAATTGGCAAAGGATTCCACATATGGATAATAAGTCAGCCACGTCATTGCCGTCTGCCTGTTTGTCTGGGAATACTCCGTATTACATTGGTCAAATCTTTCTATTTCATAATCTTCCCTTGCAAAGGCCTTCACCACCCGGTTTCCGGAAATATTCTCCTGGGCCGCCGTATTCATTTGGGCAAGCTTCTCCCGCAGTGCCTTATGCCTGGGAGCAACCTTGTTTTTAAAATGGATGATAATTAAAAAGATAAAGGGAGAAATGGCAAACATACAAAGTGCCAGCCGCCAGTCCATGTAGAAAAAGTATACCGCCGTAGCCCCCATCAGTGCCAGAGACTCCGTAATGGTCCGCAAAACCCAGGCGATCATATGGCGCACCGCATCAAGATCGCCGGTGAGCCTGGTCATCAGGTCGCCGGTCCGAAAGGTACTGTAAAACTTCATATCCTGACGCTCTATCTTGTCAAAAAGATAGGTTCGGATACGATAGAGAGCCTTTTGTGACACATGCTCCACGCCCATACAGGTCAAATAGACAATCAAGGTTCTTAAAAGCGTTAATAATACCATGGCTGCGATCAGCTGGTAAAATAAAGTGCGGCGGTTTACCAGATTCGCCGCGGCCTCATCCCCTGTCAGGAATAAGTCGATCAGATTTTGGGTGACAAAGGGAACCGTCAACTGCATCACATTGTAAACCACGGTTCCCAGAATCGCGGTTACATACAGGACTCTGTAGCCCTTCATGTTTTCCCAGAGCCACCCCATTTTTGATTTCTGCGTCTTTTTCACATTTACACCCCCTGTGCGCTTTAGCACACATACAAACCATTATTCGGAAGTTTACTTCCAAACTTTATCCCATCCCGCACCCTATCTTTTGTCCAAGGTGCTGCTTGTGCCCCTATTCTAGCCCCGCGGAAAAAAGGTGTAAATGTAAAAAATTGCAGTTTCCATGTGCTTTGTTGTAACAGAGTTTCTATATTAGTTCATATTAAATTGGTTCACATTAATCCGCATATTTCATCAGGCCGTTAAGAATATCCGGATAGAGGAATTTCCCCTGCCGCCTGTAATAAATTCCGAAGTTCTCGCCGTTTCCTGAAAATGCGTTATTGTCCCACCAAAAGCAGGTAATTCCCCTTGCTCTTGCCGCGGCAATATAGTAGGTAGCGTGGTCAATACGAGCCTGCAGGTTGCCGCTCTTATCCCGTGAGCCGAATTCCCCGATGATCACAGGAATGCCTTTGCCGATATATTGCCTGTAAAGCTGATCCATAAAGCTGTCTATGTCACGGACGGAAGCCGCCGAATCGGAATCAAACTCCGCCTTGGAACCGCTCTCTCCCTCTCCCTGCAGGGCGAAGTTATAAGGCGTATAGGCATGTACCGAAAGGATCAGCCGGTTTTCCACACCCTCCGCATCCTCGGGCAGTACAAAGCCGCTGTTCAAAACCCCGTCAGGAGACGCGCAGTAACCCGGTACCATCAGATAGCGGGTTCCGTTGTTCCCACCGCTCTCCCGGACCGTATTTACGAACGCCTGATTAATCTCGTTAATGCAGGAAACGGCATCCATACATTCCTCTGCCCCGGGATTTAACCACCATTCGTACTGACTCCCCACCAGCCTGGGCTCATTCATGCACTCGAAAATCAGGTGCTCGTCATAATCCTGAAAGCGCTGACCAAGCTGCTTCCAGATCGTTGTGACATAACCGACGGACTGCTCCAGGTGAGTGCTGTCAGGATAAAGAAAGTCCTCACTGTTATCGTGATGGATATTCAGGATAACATACATCCCGTTGTCATAAGCGTAATCCACAACCTCCTGCACCCGGTTCAGCCAGACTTCCGAAATCTGCCAGTCCTCGTCCACATGATTATGCCAGCTCACCGGGATTCTCACACTGTTAAAGCCCGCTTCCTTAATATCGGCAAGCATTTCCGCAGTGGTCTTGATGCCGCACCAGCTGCTCTCCAGCTCCAGCTCGTCACCCGTAAAGCTGTCGTTGATAGCGTCAAAGGTATTGCCCAGGTTCCAGCCGATCTTCATATTATGCACAAACTGCAATGCCTCCGAATCCGGAAGATCAAAGGACGCTATATTCACCTCCGGAATCTGTATTGTCTCTTCCTCCCCGGAAGCCGTGTCTTTCTCCTCCCCGGCGCTTTCTGTCCCCGCTCCGGTATTTTCCACGCTGCC
This sequence comes from uncultured Acetatifactor sp., assembly GCA_964486095.1. Taxonomy (GTDB): domain Bacteria; phylum Bacillota; class Clostridia; order Lachnospirales; family Lachnospiraceae; genus Acetatifactor. Next base: position 4,225 of record CAZAMX010000043.1, read on the forward strand.
CTCCCGGCTCTCCCCACCGTCATCTCCGGTTTCGGATTCCGTTTCCGATCCCGTTTCGGACCCGGTCTGGTTTTCGACTTCGTTCCCCGTTTCCGACGGTCCGTCTTCTGCATCCCGGCTGCCGCAGCCCGCAAGAACCCCGGCGAGCAGTGCCGTACACAGCAATCCCGTCATAAATCTTTTTACGCTCTTCATTATGAAATCCTCCTGTTCTCTTCCTCATTCATCCTGCTTAAGCAGTTTCGATAACTTATCATAGCAAACCTCGCTGTGGTTTGTCAATTTACTGCTGCCGAATACAGGCTGTTACCCTTCCGCACCGATAAAGTATTTAACCGCTGTTCTTTTTGCCGGAATTATGCTATAATGATTTTAAAGAAACATTTCGGCTAAGCATCTCCCCATCGAACACGGAAAAGAGGGTTACTTATGAAAAAAAACATCCCAATGACGCAGCTTAATGTTGACAAAGCCGCCCTGATCGCCTGTATGGACAGGATCATGGAGGGCGATTGTTCCCTGGCTGTTCCCGTCCCCTTTCAGGATACAGAGCTGGAACAGAAATGGAAACAGTTCATGCTGCATATCCTGCAGGCCAACAACAAGTCCGCCATGCAGCTCAACGATGCCATGACCGTAATCGGGGACAGCTCATGCGTAAAGGTCATGCTGGAACAGGTCTCCAGCCAGTCCCAGGCCATCGAAGAAATGAGCAGCTCCAGCCGGGAGCTGGGCGACTCCATCGTAAATATCCAGGAATCCGCCTCCAGCATTCATGATCATTCAAAGGATATTATGGATACCACCAACACCTGTATCAGTCAGTTGGACGGCAGCATCCGCATCATAGACGATTCCTCCGCCCAAATCGGACAGATCAACAGCCAGATCGTCGATTTTAAGGAAAAGGCTCTTCAAATTAACGATATTGTGGATGTGGTGAAAAAGCTGGCCAGCAAAAGCAGCCTGCTGGCCTTAAACGCTTCCATAGAGGCAGCCCGGGCCGGCCAGTCAGGCAGAGGCTTTTCCGTGGTGGCCAGCCAAATGCAGGACCTTGCCGCAAACACATCTGCTTCCGCCGACGACATTATCCGCTATGTGGGTGAGCTGATGTCCGGCATTGAAACCCTGGTGAATTCCGTACATTCCGCCACCACATGTCTGCAGAGCGGCAATGATGAAATCCATCACTGTGTTGAGAGCGTGGACGCCGTTGGCAGAAAGGTATCCTTCATCACGGAAAAGATCGACCTGATCAATGAAGAAATCCGCAACCAGTCCGGTCTGACTCACTCCTTTGTAAAGGCGGTGGAGGCTCTGGATACAAATTACGAGACCCTTTCCAAAGAATGTGTGGATACAGGCGTACACCTCTATCATATTTCCCGGAATATCGACACCATCCGGACCGCAATGGCAAAGGGTACCTCCCGGCTCTTCCCTCAGGACTGGCTTACCGTTTATATCGTGGATCACCTGATCTTTACCTGGCGGCTGTATAACAATCTGGCAGGCTTCGAAACCTTAAAGATTACCCAGCTGAACAATCCCAAGGGATGTAAGTTCGGCAAATGGACCGTCTCGCAGACCGATCCCCGCATCACAGGCAGCCGTGAATTTAAGCAGGCGGTAAGCTGCCATGAAGAACTGCACAGCTGTGCCTGTGCCTGCTGGAATGCCAAGGATCGGGGAGATACGGATGAGGCTCTCATACAGTTTCAACAGGCTCTTGAGATCTATAAACGCTTTTCCTCCGCCATGGACGGCCTGAAAAAACTGTTGGCCGCAGGCGGAGACAGAGAATACACAAACATAAAGGCCTGAAAAAGCGGAGCACTTTAAAAGTGCTCCGTTTCCCTTTTAATCAGTACTGCCGCCACATCATTCACATTGGTACCGGTGGGACCTGTCAGAATCAGACCGTTGCATTTGGACAGGGCGTTATAGGAATCATTCTGCTTAAGAGCCTCATAAATATCCACTCCCGCCGCATCCAAAGCTGCCTTTGTCCCGCCGTCGCAGTAGCCTCCTGCCGCATCCGTAGGGCCGTCCGTGCCGTCACTGCCCACACTGAAAACCGCCGTATTTTTAAGTCCCGCAATCCCCCGAGCGGCACTTAAGGCCAGCTCCTGATTACGGCCGCCCCTTCCCCTGCCGGTCAGCCGGACCACCGTCTCGCCTCCTGCAATAAACGCCAGGCTTCTGTCCGTGTTCTCGTGGCTTTTTGCAACAGAGGCTAAAAAGGAACCTGCCTCCCGTGCCTCGCAGCACAGCCGATCCGTCAAAAACACCGTTTCATAGCCAAGTCTCCTGCATTCCTCTGCTGCCGCCCGACAAAGCTCTCTCACGCTCCCCGCAATGGTAATATCCACGTTTTTCAGTCTCTTCGGCGTCTCTCTCCGCATACATTCCCTTGCGTCCCCGCTCAGCCGCAGTCCGTACTTCCGTATAACGGCCATGGCGTCCTCACAGGTACTGCTGTCCGCGCAGACAGGACCGGAAGCAATCATGTCCGGCCGATCCCCCAATACGTCGCTTAATAGGATACCAAAGACCCGGGCGGGCTCACAGGCAGAAGCAAAACGGCCTCCCTTCACCGCTGAAAGCCGCTTGCGGACAGTATTTATCTCTGCAATGTCCGCGCCGCAGGCCAGAAGCTGCCCGGTAATACCGGAAAGCTCTTCCCCGCTGATCAAAGGCTTCTCAAACAACGCCGAGCCGCCCCCTGACAACAAAAACAGCACGGTATCCTCCGGCTTTAAGTCCTTTACCAGATCCAGAGCCGCCTGTGTGCCCAGAAAGGAATTATCGTCCGGCACCGGATGCCCCGCCTCAAAGCATGTGATCCCGGGAAGCTCTGCCTGTACATGGCCGTACTTTGTTATCACCACGCCGCCGCTTTGCCTGTCCCCCAGCAGGGAAACCGCCGATCCCGCCATCCGCCAGGCGGCTTTTCCCGCCGCCACTAAAAAGACCCTGCCCTGCCCGAAGCTCCGGTTCTCCAGCGCACGGCGCACCGCCTCGTCCGGCAAAACCTGCCTTATGGATTCCTGAATGATCCGCTCTGCGTCTTCTCTTAATATATCCCTCGACTCATTCATGCGCCCATGCCCCTGCTTCCAACCTTATAAAATCTTTTCGCCGTTCATGCTTTTACCCACACTGTCATCTCGCCCTCGCCCCGGTTGTTCCAGGCATAATAGGGCACAAAGGTCAGGGTTACGGCGTCTTCCCGGAAACGCTCCGTTAAAGCATCCCTGTAATCCCGGTACAGCTCATCCCCTTCCGCACTGTCAGCCAGCCTCTTTCCCGGCACCTTTAAAATCCGCATCTCATGGCCCAGTCCGTTAAAAGTCTCTACGGTAACTCCATCATACACTTTTTCCGGATCCACGCTTAACAAATGGAGATTTTTACCATTGTCGATTTCTTCCATACAATAACATACAGGTCCTCTGGTAAAGGCCACCTTTCCCAGATCCTCCCGCACTTTGGGATTGGCCGTCATGCAGCGCACTTCCATGGGGAAATGAAGATAAATCTCGTCGCCGTCCTGCCACTCTCCCGTCAAATATAGATACCCTCTCTCCAGCCGCACGTTCATTCCCTGTTCCGGCGTAAACTGCTGCCCTGTTTCCCGCAACACACCTTCTTCCACCCGACAGTCTGAAAGCGTCATACTGTTCCTGCGAACCTCCGCTTTTGCTTCCCTGCACCAGCCGGGCACACGGAAGGCAAAGGTCCCCCGGGCAGGTCCTTCCATATGCAGAACGGCCTTTGCCTCTCCGTCCCAGGGGAATGCACTTTCCAGCTTCATATCAATCTCTGTCCCGTTTAAGGTACAGCTGATCCTGCTGCCCGCGTACAGATGAGTGTACAGCGTGCCTTCATTTTGTGTATACACATAAGCGCCAAAGGAGCTGACAATCCTTGCAATATTAGGCGGACAACAGGCACAGCCGAACCACTTCTGCCGGACCGGCTTCACATGGTGCTTCCGCTCATCCCTTTTACATGCCTCCGGCACCACCTCCAGCGGATTTACGTAAAAGAAGCTTTTCCCGTCCAGGGCCATTCCCGCCAGCACCGTATTATAAAGAGCCTGCTCCATCACGTCCCCATACCGGTGATCCGCCTGAATCTCCAGCATCCTTCTGGCAAAAAAGGCAAGCCCGATCGCCGCACAGGTCTCGGAATAAGCCGTGTCATTGGGAAGATCATAACCGAAGGAAAATGCCTCCCCCATGTGGGTAGCTCCGATGCCCCCGGTAATATACAGCTTTTCCTTCGTGATATTATTCCAGAGACGTTCACAGGCGGCAAACATGGCTTCATCTCCGGTAAGCCTGGCCACGTCAGCCATGCCGCTGTAAAGATAGACGGCACGGACCGCATGCCCCGTCGCTTCCGACTGTTCCCTTACCGGTGCGTTTGCCTGGTGATACCAGTGCCTTGTTTC
>CAZAMX010000043.1:8693-12334 GCA_964486095.1 uncultured Acetatifactor sp.
GGATCCGGCATTTTATAGGGCCTGCCCTCATGTTCTGCCCGTTCTTTTTCTTCCAAGTCGAAATAATAAGGCTTTGTCCCCCTCATATCCAGGAAAAAGCAGCCAAGCTCCAGGTACTTTTTCTCTCCCGTAACCTCATAAAGCCTTGCCAGAGCCATTTCCGCAATCTCATGCCCCGGGTAGCCCTTGCACTTTCCCTCTTCCTTTCCAAACCTTGAAAATAGAAAATCCGCGTATTTCTCGGCCGCCTTCAGCAGCTTATCCTTGCCCGTGGCCTGCCAGTAGGCAACGGCTCCCTCCACCAGATGCCCGAAGCAGTATAGCTCATGATGATCCCGAAGATTTGTAAAAATTCTGTCCATCCCGTTGATGATATAATAGGTATCCAGATAGCCGTTATCCGCCTGAGCCGCACAGACAATATCTATGGCTTCATCCGCTGTCCTTTCCAGCTCGGGATCAGGATGATTTACCAATGAATATCCCACCGCTTCAATCCATTTTGCAAAATCACTGTCCTGAAATACAAACCCGTAAAATTTATCCGGGTCAGGATTCGCCGGGTCCTCCGGCAGGGCTTCAAAGCCCCGGTATGTATACGCCGGCGCCACATACCCCGCACCCTGCTCCCTTTTCTCCCTCATCAGGCGTCCCGCCACCTTAAAATTGCGCATGCAATAGCTGGGAGCAGCATCCGGAATCCGGTCGTTTAAGGCCTCCCACTGATAAGGAATCACTTCTCTGCGCACCAGCTCCTGCTCCCGTCCCCAAAATTCATCCGTAATCTGTACCTGCTTCAAGTCCAAAGGACTGCTGAAATTCTCCTGTTTCATCCCATACCTCCTGCCTGCTCCGTATTCTCTTTTGCTTAAAATCATAACCCGGATTTACGGAAACGTCAACAAAGAAACATTGCACCGCTAAAAACTGGTCAGCCCTACATCGGCAGGATCCCGCAAATCAAACAGCTCATAAGGAATCACCACATCTAACCCCCCGGAGGCGTAGCAGGTCAGTTCATAGGTGTCAAAATGAATGCCAACTCCTTCCGTTGTCAGGTAAAACCGTCCTTCCTCCAGGATAATTTTCTCCCATCCTTCCTCATCCGTACCCCATTCCGCCTTTGCCTCCACATACGGAGCAATGATGGAACAGATTTCTTCCGGAGAATTTTCAAGATAATCCGTAATCAGGACTCTTTCTCCCGATGAACGGCTGAACACATATTCCGTACTGCCGTGCATTCCATGGGCAGCGCCGCTCCAGCACTCATACCAGTATCCGCTCACGCCGATATAATTTTCATTCAGATAAGTAATATGCAGATTCAGCTCGTCTTCCACCACCGTCAGATCAGAGCCGAACAAATCGTCCAGGCTCATATCCCGCACCGCATCCATCAGCTCGGCCATGTACTCTTGCTCGGACTGATAAATTTCCTCCAGATATTCGTTGATTTTCAGAGCTGCCTCCGACTTTCCCGTCAGGTATACCTTAGTCAGCGCAAAACTCCCTCGGGCTCCCGTGGCGTTCGCGGTAAAGGTGGAAGAAAAGGTTTCCTCCGTGGAAATTTCCTTCAGCGGATTCTCGTAATAGACATAGACCTGCTCTGACTCGTCATAATAGCCATAAGACTCTTCTCTCTCAAAGGGAATTCTGCATATCACTCCGTCTCCATCCAGAAGCTTGTCATAATACAGATATTCCCCATCCGAATACAGCACCGTCAGATAATCACCGTAAACAGAAGAACCCAGTCTTGGATTCTGCACCCAATAGTCAATGGTCTCCCGCTCCCCGTTCCAGTTAAGCCGTGCAATACTAAAGCTGTCGTCTCCATAGTTCCGCTCAATATCATAAATTCCCTTATCATCCCAAAACGTCATTTGATAGCAGTCCAGCACGCCGATCTCTCTGACCTCTTTTAGATCATCCAGATTCATGGCATACCATTTGTCATCATTTCTGTAAACCAAAGCCTCGTTCGTCAATGTAAGATTGCTTACCGCTTCCTCATCCCCAAAGGGTATCTTCTCCTTCTCACCCGTCTCTAAAATAATACGGTACAAATTTTCGTCCTCATCACAGATAAAGGCATATCCGAAATTCCTCACACAATACGCCAGATTCGGCATAGAACGATACCGGTACCCCACATCCCGCGCTTCCTGAAAGCCCTCCGGCACCAGCCCGTACAAGGTCTCTTCCTCTGAAATTTCTTCCGCTCTTCCATCCCCTTTCAGGCGGAAATACAGGTTTTCATCTTCCTCGGAAAACCGGGCAAGAAGATATATAATATCATCATAAATTTCCAAATCAGTCAAAGCGCTGTCCCCTATCTCATAGCCGTTCCCAATTTCAAAATCTTCCACCAACAGCTCCTGATCGGAGCCGTCGCACTCCATCCGCCAGAGATTTGCCTTTGCGCTGTTCAGATAGCTGATATTCTTTTGCTCCACAAAATAAATCATTCCTTCGTAAATGCTGAAATACCCCTCCTGGGGAGAATCTGCCTCAAACAGTACCTCCGCCTCAAGAGTCTCCGGATGAATCCGGCACAGCTGCCTGCTCCAATAGCCATAAATCCAGCCGTCCACAAGCTGAGTATTATTTCCGGAGTCGTCCTTGAAATAAGGAACACTGCCAAGGGTGGCCGGCTTCCGGGGCTCCTGCTCTGCCCCGTTCTCTTCGGTCTCCCCGCTATTATCCATATCATCCTGTTCTTTACTTTCGCGGCTTCCCTCTTCTTCCCTTTCTCTGCGGATGCCGGCTTCCACGCTGTCTGACGGCTTTCTCTGTCCGTTCTGTCCTGCGGCGGTCCCTGTACATATATTTCCCCGGCTGCCCAGCCAAAGCGCCAGAACCATCCCATACACCAGCACCCTTTCAAATCCTCTTTCCATCATCATCTGCATCCTCTCCCCTCGCAAAACAAACAGACTCCACTTATGTTGATGATAATAATAACTCCTTTAAGCATAAAATTTGCATCATTTCTCCCGACACTATTGTCATTTACTATATCTTGTAGTATAATCAAGAAAGTTGCTACGAAATGTGGGAGAACATACCTGATGAATTTGTCTGATTTGACAAGAAACGCATACCAGCTGCGGGCGCCTCTGGCCCGGCGGGGATACATGCGCTGGTTTCATTCCTTTTCTGGAACATGTGCGGACACGGGCGAAGTCCGCACTTTTTTCGTGGAATTTTTGGTGGTGAATCCCGGACTGGGCGGCGAACAGCCCATTCTCGGCCAGCACCCATACTATAAAAAACGAGGCATGAAGCCATCCTACGTCTGCGTAAAGGCAGGCGCTTTTCCCGACAGCGAGGGAGAGGGCGGCAGACAGCTCAACACCTATTATCCCGTCTCTTCCCTGAAGCCCACAGCCGTTCCTCTGGTAATGCAGGTGGAGGATTGCTTTTACAGCGAAGAGCGCATAAGGGGATATGTTGATGTTACGGATGAGGAAGCAAGGCACCGTTCCTTTATGACCGATGCCGGTACCATGGAATGGGATCTGGAGGTGTACAAGGCCGTAGCCTGCCATACCGGAATTCTGGCTAGCCGTCTGTTTCAGGCATTAAATGCTCTGGACAGCTATTGGCAAGGTGAAGGGATTAAAAGCTTTTTAGGC
>CAZAMX010000044.1:0-12318 GCA_964486095.1 uncultured Acetatifactor sp.
AGATTTGTCTGCTGGGCAATCATGCCGGTTGCCGCCGTCCATAAGCTGCGTACCATTTGTATCGTTCCTTCCTTATACTATATATGTACTATTTTATGTATGTACTATGTTAAACTGCTTTTATATTCTCCCAAGCTGTGAAACCGCGATCTCCAGAGAACTGTCATAGGTCTGGATAATCTTTTGGCTGCTCTCATAAGCTCTGGTAATGGAAATCAGGTTTACCATCTCGGATACAATCTGCACATTTGCCATCTCCAGATACCCGGACTTCACGTCGGCGTCACCGGCAATCAGCGTCGCCCCTTCGACCGGACGATAATAGGTCTCCCCGTATTTCTCCAAGTAATTATAATCCTCAAAATCCGCCACCTGAATCTGCGCCACATCCACACCATCCTGGGAAATGGTGCCGTCATTTCTGATCTTGGAATCAACCAGCGTATTTAAGCGGATCCTTCTGTTCTGAGTATCCAGAACATAGTCTCCGTCCTCCGTTACAAGGTACCCTTCCCTGTTTAAGGTAAACTGCCCCGCCCGGGTATACATGGTGGATGTCTCTCCCGCCTTGTTGGTAAACTCAATGGCAAAAAATCCGTCCCCCGCCAGCGCAAGGTCATAGGTATTATCCGTAACCCGGAAGGATCCCTGTGTAAAATCCGTATAATTTTCACCGATCTTAACGCCCGGATTATTATATCCCAGCCTTTTTACATTTTGCAGCCCTATGGACTCGTCCTTGATTTTCACTGCCAAAACATTATCAAAGGACTGGCTGGTAGCGCCCTCTTTTTTAAAGCCGACCGTATTGGCATTTGCCAGATTATTGGTCATGGTATCCATTCTGTGCTGCTCGTTGATCATACCTGTGTATGCAGTATATAGTCCCTTTAACATCCGTACCTCCTAGTTCTCCCTATAGCCTGACAAAAATTCTACATATCTTCCGGTTCCCACCGCCACCGCCGTCATGGGGTCCTCGGCAGTCATGGTATTGATTCCGGTTTTTGCGGAAATAAGTTCCTCCAGCCCCCTCAGCAGGCTTCCGCCGCCGGTAAGCACAATTCCTCTGTCTGCAATATCCGCCGCCAGCTCCGGAGGCGTTTTTTCCAGCACACTGTGAATCGTCTCAACGATCTGAGCCGTAGTCTCCCGCAGCGCTTCCTCAGACTCTTCTGAGGATACCTTCACCGTCTTAGGCAAACCGGTAACCAGATTACGTCCTCTCACGTCCATATAGTCAACCTCGGTCCTGGGGTAAGCGGAGCCGATCTTAATTTTCAGATCCTCCGCCGTTCTTTCACCGATTAAAAGATTATGCTTTTTCCGCATATATCGAACAATGGCTTCATCGAAATCATCTCCCGCAATTTTGATGGAGGCGCTGACAACAGTACCTCCCAGGGAAATAACCGCAATATCAGAGGTACCGCCTCCTATATCCACGATCATATTCCCGCAGGGCTTGGAAATATCAATGCCGGCTCCAATCGCCGCCGCAATGGGCTCTTCAATAATGGCAACCTCTCTGGCGCCTGCCTGATAGGTCGCATCCTCAACCGCTTTCTTTTCTACCTCCGTAACGCCGCTGGGAACACAAACCGCAATGCGGGGTTTTCTGAAGGTCCTCCTGCCCAGCGCCTTCTGGATAAAATATTTCATCATCTTCTCGGTGACGGTGTAATCAGAGATTACTCCCTGACGCAGGGGACGCACCGCCACGATATTGCCGGGAGTCCGCCCCAGCATCAGGCGCGCATCCTCACCGATCGCCTTAATCTTGTTGGTATCTCTGTCAAATGCTACAACGGAGGGCTCCTTTAAAACAACGCCCTTTCCTCTGATGTATACTAAAATGCTGGCCGTGCCCAAATCAATACCAATATCCGTACACTGCATATAATATGTGCCCCTTTCTAAATGAACTCCGATCATCCGTGCGTAGTCATACATTTTTTATTATAACCGAAATTCATTCATTTTCATAGGTCTTCATGAAAAATTTTCATAAAACTTCTTTTAAATTTTTATGGGGCGGCCTTAAAAACTTCCGTCAAAACAAAATACAGGGCACGAATGCAGCCACCGGCAGATTCCTTCCGCCTGTTATTTGTGCATCCGTGCCTGATGATTATCCGTCATATAAACATAAATTCCATTTACGTATTATATATATCGGCTGAACCCTATGATCACTTTAGGCTTTCTCCAGCATTTTTTTCACATAAGCCCCGGTATAGGATTTTTTATTTTTTGCCACCTCTTCGGGTGTGCCCTTGGCAATCACGGTCCCCCCCCGCTCACCGCCTTCCGGTCCGATGTCGATAATATAATCTGCGGTCTTAATCACATCCAGATTATGTTCAATGACAACCACCGTGTTTCCTCCGTCCGCCAGCCTGTGCAGGATCTCCACCAGCTTGTGCACATCCGCAAAGTGCAGGCCCGTGGTAGGCTCGTCCAGAATATAGATCGTCTTTCCCGTACTTCGGCGGGAAAGCTCGGTGGCCAGCTTAATCCGCTGGGCCTCACCCCCGGAAAGTGTGGTGGAGGGCTGTCCCAGCTTTACATAGGACAGGCCCACGTCATACAGGGTCTGTATCTTATTGCGGATAGAGGGAAGATTCTCAAAGAAGGGAAGCGCTTCCTCCACCGTCATATCCAGAACATCAAAAATGCTTTTCCCCTTATACTTTACATCCAGAGTCTCCCGGTTATATCTCTTACCTCCGCACACCTCACAGGGCACATACACGTCCGGCAGAAAGTGCATCTCAATCTTGATAATGCCGTCTCCGCCGCAGGCCTCACAGCGCCCGCCTTTCACGTTAAAGCTGAATCTTCCCTTGCTGTAGCCCTTTGCCTTTGCGTCTGCCGTAGAGGCAAAAAGATCTCTGATTTGATCGAAAACTCCTGTGTAGGTAGCCGGGTTGGAACGGGGAGTCCGTCCGATGGGGGACTGGTCGATAGCAATCACTTTATCCAAATTTTCCATCCCGAGAATGTCTTTATGCTTTCCGGGAATACATCTGGCACGATTCAGTTCCCTGGCAAGGCGCTTGTACAGTATTTCGTTTACCAGGGAGCTTTTGCCGGAGCCGGACACTCCCGTGACGCAGGTCATGACACCCAGCGGAAACTCCACGTCAATGTTTTTTAAATTGTTTTCCCGGGCCCCCCTTACCGTCAGCCAGCCCGCAGGCTTTCTGCGTTCCTTTGGCACCGGGATTTTCCTCACTCCGCTTAAATACTGTCCGGTTATGGATTCGGGCACAGCCATAATTTCCTCCGCCGTGCCGCAGGCAATGACCTCACCGCCGTGAGAGCCGGCGCCGGGTCCTATATCCACCACATAATCTGCCGCCAGCATGGTATCCTCGTCATGCTCCACCACGATCAGGGTATTTCCCAGATCACGCAGGCTTTTCAGGGTATTTAAAAGTTTGTCATTGTCTCGCTGATGCAGGCCGATGCTGGGCTCGTCCAAAATATAGCAAACCCCTACCAGGCCGGAGCCGATCTGGGTGGCAAGCCTGATCCGCTGGGCCTCACCCCCGGACAGGGTTCCCGTTCCTCTTGACAGGGAAAGGTATTCCAGTCCCACATCCACCAGGAAGCCCACTCTTGCCTTGATCTCTTTTAAAATCTGTTTTCCGATAAGCTGCTGCTGTTTCGTCAATGTCATATCCGCCAGAAACGTATGAAGGTCCCGGATGGGCATGGATGTGATTTCGTGAATATTGCGGTCACAAACCGTCACTGCCAGGGCCTCCTTTTTCAAGCGCATCCCCTTGCACTCCTTACAGGGGGTAATACGCATGAAGGTCTCATACTCCTGCTTCATGGTATCGGAAAAGGTTTCCTTGTACTTGCGCTCCACATTTCTGATCAGGCCCTCGAAGGCCACCGGATAAACCCCTTTTCCTCTCTGACCTTCGTAATATACATCCACGGTCTTCTCGCCCGTGCCGTGTATCAATATATCTTGAATCTTTTGCGGATACTTTTCAAAGGGTGTATCAAGCTCAAATTTGTATTCCCTGCACAAAGCCTGCAAAACGGCATTGGTAAAGCTCTTGGGGTCCATGCAGGACTGCCAGCCTGTAACGGCAATAGCTCCCTGGTTGATACTTAGGGAGGGATCCGGTATCATCAGCTCTATGTCAAACTCCATCTTATACCCCAGGCCGAAGCACTCCGGACAGGCGCCGAACGGATTGTTAAAGGAAAAGCTTCTGGGCTCGATCTCGCTGATGCCGATCCCGCAGTCAGGGCAGGAAAAGCTCTGACTGAAAACGATAGGCTCCCCGCCGATGATGTCCACCACCAGCTGTCCGTCAGACAAATCCAGAACATTCTCTATGGAGTCCGCAAGACGTCTCTCTATTCCCGGCTTCACCACCAGACGATCCACAATAATGTCAATATTGTGCTTAATATTTTTATCCAGAGTGATCTCTTCCGTCAGCTCATAAAGACTGCCGTCAATGCGCACTCTCACATAACCGCTCTTTTTTGCCCGCTCCAGTACCTTTTCATGTCTGCCCTTCCGCCCTCGAACCACAGGCGCCAGCAGCTGTAACCTTGTGCCCTCGGCCAGCTCCATAATCTGATCCACCATTTGATCCACAGTCTGTTTCGAAATTTCCCGGCCGCACTGGGGGCAATGGGGAATCCCCACTCTGGCATAAAGCAGGCGAAAATAATCGTAAATTTCCGTAACGGTTCCCACTGTTGACCGGGGATTCCGGTTCGTGGATTTCTGATCTATGGAAATGGCTGGAGACAAGCCGTCAATGCGCTCCACATTGGGCTTTTCCATCTGACCTAAAAACTGCCTTGCGTAAGAGGACAGAGACTCCATATAGCGGCGCTGGCCCTCTGCGTATATCGTATCAAAAGCCAGGGATGATTTTCCCGATCCCGACATTCCGGTAAGAACCACCAGTTCGTTTCTGGGAATATCCACGTCTATATTTTTCAGATTATGCTCACAGGCCCCTCTAATTTTAATATATTCCCGGGCCTGCCTTTTCGGCAGCATCTTCGTTGTCGTTTCTTCCGTCTTGCTCATGATCTTTTCTCCTGCTCCTTCTCTTGCTCCTTCTCCAGTTCCTGCAGCTTTTGCTTCAGCTCTATCATCTTATCCCGCAGCTCCGCCGCCGCCTCAAAATTCAGGTCGGCCGCCGCCCGCTGCATCTTCTTCTGCACATCGGCGATAACCTTCTCCAGTTCCTTGCGATTCATGGACTCCGGATCCTTCTCAAACTGCATTTCCTCTTTAGCGATTGTCTTGGAAATGCTGATTAAGTCACGTACCGCCTTTTTAATGGTCTGGGGCGTGATGCCATGCGCTTCGTTATATTTCATTTGAATCTCCCGGCGGCGGTTGGTCTCGTCCAAAGCGATCCGCATGGAATCCGTAACGGTATCCGCGTACATGATTACATGCCCTTCAGCGTTACGGGCCGCCCGCCCGATAGTCTGGATCAGAGACGTACTGCTCCGCAAAAATCCCTCCTTATCCGCATCCAGAATTGCCACCAGCGAGATCTCCGGAATATCCAGCCCCTCCCGCAGTAGATTAATGCCCACCAGCACGTCGAACACATCCAGACGCATATCCCTGATGATTTCGGCCCGCTCCAGAGTGTCAATATCCGAATGCAGATATTTTACCCGGATCCCCACTTCCCGCATATAGTCCGTCAAGTCCTCCGCCATCCGCTTTGTCAGCGTCGTAATCAACACTTTATTGTGTTTTTCCACTTCTCTGTTGACTGCACCGATCAGATCGTCGATCTGTCCTTCTACCGGACGCACATCTACCTCCGGGTCCAGCAGTCCCGTAGGGCGGATAATCTGCTCCGTGCGAAGCAGCTCATGGCTCGCCTCATAATCCGACGGGGTTGCGGACACAAACATCATCTGATCAATATGACTCTCGAATTCCTGAAAATTTAAGGGTCTGTTATCCAGTGCGGAAGGAAGGCGGAAGCCGTAATCCACCAGAGTCTGTTTTCTGGAACGGTCTCCGGCAAACATGCCTCGGATCTGAGGAATCGTCATATGGGACTCATCTATGATAATCAAAAAATCATCCGGGAAAAAGTCCATCAGGGTCATGGGCGGCGCCCCCGGCGGCGAAAAGCTCAAATGTCTGGAATAGTTCTCAATACCGGAGCAAAATCCTGTTTCCCGCATCATCTCTACATCAAAATTGGTGCGCTCCGCAATGCGCTGGGCCTCGATCAGCTTGTCCTCCCCCTTGAAATACCGAACCTGCTCTTCCATTTCCTTTTCAATATTGTCACAGGCTCGCCTGATCTTTTCTATAGGCACCACATAATGAGAAGCGGGATAAATTATAATATGGTTCAGGGTTGCATGTACCTTGCCGGACAGCGGCTCCACCTGACAGATTCTGTCTATCTCATCTCCGAAAAACTCAATGCGGATCGAATAATCGCCGCCCTGGGCAGGGTATACCTCCACTACGTCCCCATGCACCCTAAAGGTTCCCCGCTGCATGTCCATTTCATTTCGAGTGTACTGAATATCCACCAGCTCCCGCAACACCTGATCCCGATCCTTCGTCATGCCGGGCCGCAGAGAAACAGACATGCCTTGAAATTCCTCCGGGCTGCCCAGGCCATAGATACAGGACACACTGGCCACCACCACCACATCCCGCCGCTCCGTAAGAGAAGCCGTGGCGGAAAGCCGCAGCTTGTCTATTTCGTCATTTATGGCGGAGTCCTTGGCAATATAGGTATCGGATGAGGGCACATAGGCCTCCGGCTGGTAATAATCGTAGTAACTGACAAAATATTCCACTGCGTTTTCCGGAAAGAACTCCTTAAATTCCCCGTAGAGCTGACCTGCAAGCGTCTTATTGTGCGCTATGACCAGTGTCGGCTTATTTAGGGCCGCAATCACGTTTGCCATGGTAAAGGTCTTTCCGCTTCCCGTAACGCCCAGCAGCGTCTGAAATTGGTTACCCTCCCTGAAGCCCTTCACAAGATCTGCTATAGCCTGGGGCTGATCGCCTGTAGGCTTGTATTCGGAATGAAGCTTAAAAGGTTTTTGTTCCATGATGATACCTCTGTTGAGCGCTTCCGCGCACATGAAGTGAAAAGTTGAAGTCATTTCCTTAGCTTAAACATTATAGCATAGGACATTTTATTTGTATAGATAAAAACTGCAATTTTTAGAACATTTGTTCCGAAAATTTGTTCTTATATTTGGTGCTGCTGTCACCATTACCAGAAAGTTGTTTTTTCACCCTTATAAAAAAAGGAAGTATCTCCACATTTCACGGAAATACTCCTTTTTACTGCTTCTCTGCTATAAATATTTTTCCAACACCCGGATCAGCTTTTCCACATCAATAGGCTTGGAAATATGTTCATTCATTCCGCTGTCCAGACTGTGCTGAATGTCCGCCGCAAAGGCGTCCGCCGACATGGCAATGATGGGCAGTCCCACGTCCGGTCTGTCCAGCGCCCGTATGGCCTCCGTGGCATCGTACCCGTTCATCACCGGCATGCGAATGTCCATGAGAATCACGTCATAATAGCCCTCTTCGCTTTCCGCAAAAGTATCCACACAGATTTTACCGTTTTCTGCCCGGTCAACCTTAAATCCGGAGGCAGTAAGAATAGTTTCCGCAATCTCCCAGTTAATGTCGTTATCCTCCGCCAGAAGAATGCGCCTGCCCGTGAAATCCTTCTTCTCCGCTTGCTCATGTTTTTGCTCTTCATTGTCTTCTCCCAGCATATAACGGCTTAATCCCGTATACAGATTGGACTTGAAAAGCGGCTTAGAGATAAATCCGTTCGCTCCTGCCTCCAGCGCCTCTTTCTCTATATCATTCCAATCATACGCGGAAATAATCAAAATTGGTGTCTCGTCGCCAAGCCGCTTCCTGATCTCCCTCGTGGTCTGAAGTCCGTCCATACCCGGCATCTTCCAATCCAGCAGAATAATCTGATACTGATCCTCAGTACCATGATTCTTTTCCGCCTTCCGCACCGCCTCTTCCCCGCTGAGCGCATAATCCGAATCCAGCCCGATCTCCTTAAGCGACTCCACTGCACTCAGACACAAATCCTCGTTATTATCCACCACCAGCATTTTCCATGCCGGAAGCGCCATATCCTCTTCCTTAATACCGGCCCTTTTTAAATCCAAGGTAACATGAAATTCACTGCCCTCACCGGGCGCGCTGACCACCTCGATAGTTCCGCCCATAATGTCTACAATACATTTGGTGATGGCCATGCCCAGGCCCGCCCCTTCCGTTTTTTCCACATGGACGTTGCTTTCTCTCGTAAAGGATTCGAAGATTGTCTTTTGAAATTCCGGTGTCATGCCGATACCGTTATCCTTGACGCTAAAATGACAGCGTATGTATTCCTCGCCCTGAGGAGAAGGCTCCTGCCGAAGCTCTATATGAATCCTTCCGCCCTCCTGGGTATACTTAACCGCATTGGACAACAAATTAATCAACACCTGATTCAGGCGGACACTGTCACAGTATACATTTTCTTCTTCAATCTTGCGAATAAAAACATCAAAGTGCTGATTCTTTTCCTTCACCTGAGGCTGAATAATATTGACGATGCTCTCCATGGTATCCCGCAGGGAAAGATTATCCATATTTAAAGAAAGCTTTCCGCTCTCAATCTTTGACATGTCCAGCACGTCGTTAATCAGGCCCAGCAGGTGCTTCCCCGACAGAGTGATCTTTGCCAGGCAATCCTTCAGCCTGGCCTTATCGTCAATATTCGTCATGGCAATGGCCGTCATGCCCATAATGCCGTTCATGGGCGTACGAATATCATGGCTCATATTGGACAAAAATTCACTCTTGGCCTTATTGGCATGTACCGCCTCCGCTTCTGCCTTCTCCAACTCCCGCATTTGATGCAGTGACATTCTCAGATAAATAATAAAAATGACGAAAACCGCCAGCAGAATAATGCTGCAGGCAATCAGCATCGTAGCCTGGCGCACGTTAGCCAGCCCTGTAACCGAATCGTTCAGCACCCCATAGGGCATGACGGCAATCAGATACCAATCAGTTCCCCCAAGGGCGCTGCAATAAAGCTGCTGATAGACTCCGTCCGCCATAATCTGCGTGGAATAGCTTTCTCTCTTTTTCATGGCAGTCTGTAATTCTTCTACATACTGCTCTGGCTTTTTCCCGTTTACCTCTGAAAAAACCTCCCGCATTCTGGTAAAATAATTGTCACGGTAAGCCTCGCTGCTCCGTATGACAAAAGAACCGTCTCTCCTTATAATGTGGTAGTAGATCATGGAATCCTCCGCTTCCATGACCAATGCTTTTTCCAGATAACTAATGGGCATACCCGCAACAAGCAGAAAGCTCCTTTTGTCATCTTTCATAGGATATTCCGCAGGTACGGCAAGCAGCAACAGCCGCTCCCCCTTTTCATTGATGGCGCTGGTAATATTTTTCTCGTCATTGGCCAGCATTTCCTGAAACTCCAAATTATCCACAGGCTTTATGAATTCGCCGTCTATAAGCTCCCCCTGACCGTCCCTGGAATATAGTGCCAAATAAGTAAATCCACGAATGCTGCTGCTGAGTGCCATATCGTTTATCATGTCTTCCCCATATTCAGCCGTTTGCGGCGGGGTCCGCTGAACAATACCCTCCAGCTGCATGATTTGAAGGTTTACTATCGCATCAAATTTCTCCTGCAGCTGCTGGCTCATCTCCGACATATATAAAGCGCCCAGATCATTGATCGTGTCATCACTGTTCTTGCTCATGTATCTGCCGACACCGACAAAAACAACAATGCAGAGCGCTACCAGAAATATAACGCTGCACAGCAGAAACCGCTTCGTATTCTTATAGATTGAATTCGTCTTTTCCGTCTTCATAACACTATATCCTCTTTATTTCCCCATTTTATTCCTCAGTACATCCTTTGCCTTCTCCAGCTGATTGTCGGGATGATCTTCGCTGCCGTAATAGGCCTCTCCGTCAAATTCACACACCACATCCGGCTCAATCCCGATTCCGTGGATATTGTTGCCGCTTGGCGTATAATAGGCGCTGATCGTAATCTTAACGGCTGAACCGTCCCGGAAGGACATGATCTGCTGCACGATGCCCTTGCCAAAGGTAGTTGTCCCTACCAGAGTACCGGTTCCATAATCCTTAATGGCTCCCGCCATGATCTCCGCCGCACTGGCGGAATTCATATCAACCAAAACCACCAGCGGCAGCTCAAGCTCATGCTTTCCGTCACACTTATATTCATCTCTTTTTCCGTTTTTATCCTCTGTGTAGACGATCATTCCCTCCGGCAGGATCATATTGCACATATCCACTACCGCGCCTAAGTTTCCACCCGGATTTCCCCTCAGATCCAGGATGATTCCCTCTGCATTCGAGCCTCTTGCCATAGCAAGGGCTTCGGCAAACTGATCCACAGTCACATCGTCAAATTCCGTGACCTGAATATAGGCCATTTGATCTTCCAGCATACGGAATTCCACCGTAGGAGATTCCACCTTCTGCCTTGTCAGAGTAAGGGTCACATAATCGTTCTCTCCCTCACGGATCAGGGTGATCTCCACGTCCGTTCCCTCCGGCCCCTTGATCAGAGCAACTGCCTCCGTCAAACTCAGGCCGTAAGTAGACGTACCATCCACCTCATAAATCAGATCATTGGCCCGCAGTTCTGCGGCCTCTGCAGGAGAACCTTCAATGACTCCACTGATCTTGGGCAGACCCGTGTTTGTGTCCAGCTGAACATACGCGCCGATCCCGTAATAGATCCCCTGAGACTGCTCCATCATGCTGGTCAGCTCTTCCGCCGTATAATACTCGGAATAAGGATCCCCAAGAGCTGACAGCAGTCCCTTAAACATTCCGTTCTGCAGGTCCTCGTCGGAAACCTCATGGAGAAAGAAATATTGATTAATGGTCTCTTCCAGCGCCTGAAGCTTGGCGATGGTATAAGAATTCAACGCCGAATTTTCGTCCACCATAAAATCGGAATTGTTGGCCTTGCTCTGCTCCATGGCATTCTGAATTCCCAGCCCCGCAAAGCCAATACCCACTGCCAGCAGTGCCACGCCGATCCCCACCACAAGACCGACAAAGAATAGTCCCTTACCGCTGCCTTTTTCCTTTTTGGGGGGCTGCACCGGCTGCATATTGTTCATATTATTAAAGTAATTCTGATTCTCATCCATAGGATTTTCCCTGCCTTCCAATGTTTAGCCACAAACTTCCGTTTCTGAATAATTACTGTAAAACACCTACTTTGTAATGTAATTCCACGGCGACTGATACTCCCCGTTCAGACGCACGCTGAAATGCAGATGAGGGCCTGTGGAACGTCCCGTGCTTCCCACAGCAGCTATGGTTTCTCCCCGAACCACAATATCATCCTTCTCCACATAAAGCGCGGAGGCGTGCATATATATGGTAAACAACCCGGAACCATGGTCGATCATTACATAATTACCCATGGTACCACTGTAGGCCGCGGCCACCACCACCCCGTCATAGGCAGCATAGATTGCCGTGCCTTTGGGAGAAGCAAGATCTACGCCGTTGTGAAACTGCTGCACTCCCAGCGTAGGATGTATCCGGGGGCCGTAATCATCGGAAACCCTGGTGTAGGAAGCTACCGGAAACTTAAAGGTACCGCCGTCATAGGTCAAAACCACGCCGCTGCTGGCCAGAATCCTCTTCTTTTCTTCCGCGATCAACGCCTCCAGAGTGGCGATCTCGCTCTCCTGGGCGGCAATCTCTTCCTCGTACTCCTTTATGGCTTTTTCCTTATTGTTTATGTCTGTTTCATATGCCAGAATATCTCTGTTCTTTTGGTCAATCAAGGCTTCCAGATTTCTCTGCTCTTCCTCCACGCTTGCCTTGGCTTCATCCAGAATTTCCTTTTCCAGCTCAAGCTCCTGCTTACACAGTTCCACGTACTCCCTGATCAGCTTATAATCCTGCCACATCTTCTGGTCGTAAGCCATAACTCTTTCCGCATAATCCGCCTTGTTCAGAAAATCTCCAAAGCTTGCGGACTTCAAAAGCATATCCAGCATCTGTGGATCCCCGGACTCATATACCAATCTTATGCGGCTGATCATGGACTCTTTCTGATTTTCTTCATTTTCCAGCGCCGCCGCAAGCTCGCTTTCGGCTACGGTAATCTCGCCTTCCTTTTCCGTGATCTTTGCACTAAGCTCCTGAATATTCTGCTCAATCTGAGCAAGGCTGCTGTCAAGCTGAGCCACATAATTTTTCAAACTGGAACGCTG
>CAZAMX010000045.1:0-12304 GCA_964486095.1 uncultured Acetatifactor sp.
TGTGCCACCGGCACACAGCACCGTCAATCGACAATTGCTTTAGCAATTTGACACCGCTACGCCTCATTCCTCCGCCTTGCATTTGAAAATTCATTCTGCGTCATATAGCTAGAAGCTTATTATTCGGTGTACTATACATGATAAAAGTATCCGTTTTGCACAGGAATGTTTTCAGTAAAAAGAAAATGTGCTATAATATAGTTATCGTACTATAGTTATACAGGAGAAAAACCATGTATCATGTTTTAATTGCAGATGATGAATCCATTATCCGGGAAGGCATCAAGCAGCTGCTGGACTGGGAATCCCTGGGGTATACTATTGCGGCCGAAGCGGCAGGCGGCGAGCAGGCGCTGCAAAAAATTCTTTCCCAGGAACCCGACGTAGCCCTCATGGACATTAATATGCCCGGTCTTACGGGACTTGAGGTCATACGCCGCGCCAGGGAAGCCGGCTATGAGGGAATTTTCATCATCTTAAGCGGCTATTCCGATTTTAAATATGCCCAGGAAGCCATGCGCTACGGAATCCAGTACTATCTGACAAAGCCCATTGACGAGGACGAGCTTTCCGATATTCTCCGCTGTATCAGGGAACAGCTGGACCGGGAACAGGACAGTGCCGACGCGGCAAAGCATTACCAGCAAAAGGTCCGGGACACTATCCTGCGCGAAATCCTTTGGGGAAAAATACCGTCATCGGACGGGGACTTTTTCGATCTTCATGCGGACATGTATCAGGTAGTGATCTGTAAGCCGTACAATAATACCCCCCCCAAAAGCTCTTCCTTCCAGTTTGCCGATCTTCTGCACCTGGCAAATCAGGATAATATTTTCTTTGACAAGGTGATTGTGGAGTACAATGATGTATATCTGCTGAAGGGCTCCTACGCCATAGGGAAATTTGATACCCTGCTGGAGCAGTACGATCAGGACAAGGCTCCCCAAAAAGGCTCTCCGCTGGATTCCTTCTTTATTGCCTACGGCAAGTGTGTCCACACGGAGAAAGAGATTTTTAAGTCCTACCAGCAGGCTTATGAACTGCTGAATCGACGCTTTTTCTGCGATCAGGGCCAGCATACCATCGGCTGTGAGGCGCTTCCGGCCATGCAGGATAAAGCAGCCGTCATCAACGGCGCCCTGCTGGAAGAATATTCCTCCACCCTGCTTAAACTTATTCAGGCCTTCAACCGCAATATGATGGCCGAAACCTTAAGCGCGCTGCAGCAGAAGCTGTACAATGCCTCGGATTCCATCGACGACATCAAGCTTTTTCTGGCAGGGCTGTACTTAAATATCAAGGAAAAAATGAGTCATCTGTACAGCAAATTTCCCACTGCCTTCGGGGGCAATACGGATGCCATTAAATTTATCAATTCCAGATATTATCTCTATGAGATTATCCTGTTTCTCTCGGAACAGTTTGAGGCCATGATGTCTGCCATCGGCAATTCCTCAAGAGACAGCGTTCTGGACGATATACTGCACTATATCAACCATAATTTTGCCGGTAATATCACGCTGGAAAACATTGCTCCCCTGTTTGGCTATAACAGCTCCTATCTGGGACGGATTTTCAGCAAAAAGGTGGGCGAAAATTTCAACTCCTACATTGATCACGTCCGTATCGAGCATTCCAAGGAGCTGCTGCTGCAGGATGATGATAAGGTATACACAATTGCGGAAAAGGTAGGCTACCGTAATCCGGACTACTTCCATATCAAGTTTAAAAAATACGTAGGTTTAAGCCCCGCGGAATACAGAAAGCGCAACCGTCCCTGATATGGCTGCGCTTCTTTTCTTACTCTTTTTCCCTTATTCCGTTTCCCGTTTCCATGCTTTTCCGAAACTCCACCTCTTCCTGAATCAGCTCCGTCATCAGCGCCTCCGCCTCATAAAGACCCGCATCCACCAATTTATTCTGCAGTTTCTCCCACTGTTCGTCAAATCTGTCCGGCGTACATACAATGCAGTCGATCAGTCCCGGCCAGGCTGCCGCGTCCAGGGCGTTCAGCAGCTTCTTGGCCTCGGAAGGCAGCACTTTGGCCCAGATCGGTGAATAATACTTTTTCTCAAACTCTTCCTTTCCCGGGAAAATATCAATCAGCATTTCCGCATTCCATGCCTCCAGGGCCGCCCGCTGAACCCTGTTATATCCGGAGATGATCAGTTCCCGGGAGTTGGTGGTAAAATGATTTCCCGTAGAGTCCAGCGCCGTGTTTCCATAGCCGGGGAAGGGATAATTGTGCCGTCCCACACCGGTCTCCTCCGCATAATTGGCGTTGATGGCCGCCTGCTCTATTTCCCCAGGCGTGCGGTATCGAACACCGTTTTCGTCATAAAAATAATTGACATTCTCGATTCCCCAGTTCAGCATCACCTGAGCCTCTTCCGTGCACATCCAGTCCAAAAACTGCACCGCCCGCACCGGATCCTTGCAGGAAACACTGATACCAATTCCCCAGCCCACGCCCAGATTCTGCTCCCGCAGCACCGCACAGGTCACAGACTCATCAATGGTTACCGGCAGACCTGCATAAGTACGCTCATACATTCCCCGGGCCTTCAGGGAGCTTTCCGGCGTGGCAATGTCCCAGTCCGCATCCAGCAGTCCCAGCACTCTGCCCGAGGCAATCTTGCTGATATAGTCCTCATGGGTCTGGGTGGCAAACTCAGGATCCAGTATTCCCTCCCAATACATTTGGTTCAACCACTGAAAATATTCCTTCTGGCCGTCCGCCGCATGCTTGTAATAAACTTTGTTATCCTCGTCCACGATCCACTGCCCGTCATCCGTTGTGCCGTTGGCAATATATCCTGCCGGATCGGAAAGCGTAGTATACCAGTGCCAGTCCGTACAGGAAATGGAAATACCTATGGTCTTTTGGCCATTGATATACGGGTACTGCTCCATATAGCTGCGGATCATCTCCGTATACTCATCCAGCGTGCGCGGAATGGCATAATCATTTTCCTCCAGCACCGCCCACTGCAGCTGTGCCGTTCCTGCCGTGGTAAGCACCTCGTCCCCCACCTTATTGCTGCACAGCTGGTAAATGGAATCATCCTCCTGGCTGTACCGCAGATAATCATATTCCTCTCCGTACAGAGCCTTGATATGCGGCCCATATTCTTCTATCAGCTCCGACATATCAATCAGGGCGCCGTTATCAATGAGAATATTGCTGTCTCCCTTGGCAAAAATCAAATCCGGATATTCCCTTGTTGCGACCATGAGCATAATGTCGTTGCTCTGCCCGCCGGAAGGGTATTCCGTTTTCAGGGTAACCCCGGTTGCCTCCGTGATCCTCCTGGCTACCGGGTCCGCCCAGGGATCTTCCTGCCCGTCCGCATTATAAAAGGTAAAGGTGACGGGCTCACGGCCGCCCCCATTCTTCCGATCCGGAATCTCTTTGCCGCAGCCGCAGACCCCTGCCGTCAGGCCAAATATGCTTAAGAGCATTCCTGATGAAATCAGGCGTCTCCGCGCTTTCCCGTAAAGCATAGCTACCTCCATACCGCAAACAGTTGTCACTTTGCTACATATTCAAAGGTTACGGAAATCGTCTCCACATTTCCCAGCGTCTCCGCATCCAAAAGACAGGGGGTCAGTTCCTTCCCGTTATCGTTCAGGACTCTGGCCTCATCCGGCACCTTGCTTACCCAGGAGTTATACAGATTCACACGAGTACATTTCCCGTCGTCGCTGGCCGTGTATGCCTGCCCCTTCATCTCATAGGGCTCGCCGTTGATCAAGATTTCCTTAATCTCCACGTAATAGCCGGGGAAAAGGGTCTCGCCGTTGGCGATGGCCAATGCGCTGAAAACCACACTGTTTGCATATCCCCCGGACGTTCCGGTGAAATCCAGGGCCACGGTATAGGTACCCTCGCCTGTGATTTCCACGTCTGTGGCCGCAACGCCTGCAGTCTTGTCGTCAGGAGCATATACATCTCCTACGCTGTACATGGTATTCCAGTCGCTGCTGTTATACATGATCCAAGCTACCGCCATGTCATCCGCCACGCCTGCGCCTTCGGAAGCATTTTCGTAATCCGCATCCATCTCCTTCTTTGCCTGGGCAGCAATTTCTTCCCTTGACCTGCCTGCCTGAATCTCCAGGCTGTGCTTGGTATAAAGCCTGCCCATTCCCATGTCGATGATAGAACAGCTCTGACGGTCATACAGGTTGCTACAGTCCCAAAGTACGGGGCAGTAGCCATATAAATCGCAGTTGTTCAAAAGGTTCTGAGTATAATCCGCCGCATTTTCCTTCAGCCCGCTGCTCTCCAAAAGCACACCGTACTCACCGATAATAACGCCATACCCCTGATCGGTGAACTTCGTCATCAGGGCAAGGGTATCATTCATTGTCTGATAATCCTGCTTTGTCCCCCAGGTGGAAAGGCTGGCATTGATGCAGTAACCGCTGGGATCATAATAGTGTACTGAAATCAGCAGTTTGTCTTTCGCGGAATCCGTGGGCATCTTATATTTACTGTTGCAAGTATTTTTAATGTCCGTGCCGAAGCCCGCAATCAGCAGAAAACGACTGGCGTTATTTCCCCCTGTGGCCCGAACGGTATCCACAAACGCCTGATTGATCTCATTGGTCACAGTATAGCATTCGTCATCGGAAAGGGTTCCGGAGTCCTCCGCAATATCCGTATCGTTTAAACGGAAGCCCAATTCCTCATTTCCGGACTCAAAAATGATATAATCGGAATAATCCCGAAAACGCTCCGCGATCTGGGTCCACATGGATTTGTAAAGCTCCATGGCCTGCTTTCTGGTATCTTCCGAGGCAGAGCCGAACATCCCCCACCAGCCTCCGTCCCAGTGATCGTTTATAATTACATACATTCCGGCATTGCGGGCATAACCTGCGATCTCTTCTACCCGGTCCAGATAGGCGCTGTTGATTGTATAATCGCCGGATTCAAAGGCCATCATGTTTGTCCATGCCACAGGAAGACGCAGAGTGTCGAAGCCCGCCGCCTTCATACCGTCCAGCATCTCCTGAGTGGTCACGGACTGTCCCCAGAAGGTCTCGTACCGCGTGGCTTCCGCCTCCGTTCCCAGATCATTTCTGCCGTATGCCTCCATGGTGTTGCCCAGGTTGATACCGTTACCCATAAGCTCCACCACCTCCAGCGCAGTCAGCTCCTGACGAATGGTGCCGTCATCGGCGCACACAAAAGCCCCGCCGCTCTCATTTCCCTCCTGCCCTGGATCTGCGCTTTCGTTTTCCGCTCCGGTACCGCTGTCTTCCATGCCCGTACCACTGTTTCCCGCACTTTCCGTATTCCTGCCTTCAGTGCTTCCGTCGCCGCAGGCAGTCAGTCCCAGAGCTGCCGCCGCAATCAGCGCCGTCAGCCCGGCCAGCTTTCTTTTCTTCTTCCAATCAATTGGCTTTTTCATGTTTCCTCTCATTCCGCCCACAGAAGCGTGTATAGCCCCCTGGGCATTTATTCTTCCCCGTCTGCTTCCTGATCCGCCACCGCCCCCGGCTCCTTCTCGATCATCCGAAACAGACGAATGGCAAAGGCGCATACCGTATAGATCAAGATTGCCGGACCCACAAACAGGCCGATCAGCATCATGGTGGTGGTCCAGAGAAAAAGCACCACCTCCAGCGCCAGAATAAAAACCATCATCAATGTCCGCAGGAAATATCTGATTGATATGTCATAGGAGTTTTTCAGCGTCTTTAAAAAAGTATTTTCATATCTGGCCATCAGCGGATAGGCATATAGCAGACCCATGGTAAATACCACTGCAGCAATGATGCCCATAATCAGAAAGATCACAGATTCTGTGGCATTCCAGAACTGAAAGTCCAGGTATACCGCATAGGCTGCCACCAGAGTCAGAAGGCCCAGGGGAATCCCTTTTTTCAGATTTTCCCGAAAGGCTTTCAAAAAGGATCTGGCAATATAACCTTCCGTATCCTCCGCCATCTTCAGAGCCACAGAGCAGGCCGCCACCGTAGAAGCTCCCGCCGTCACAATCGGGATACAGCAGAGCAACCAAAAGAAATTGAGCTGTACAATATCCCAGAGCTTGGTAATAAATTTGTAAAAAGGACTGTCAACACTGAAAAATTTCATACTTTTTCGTTCCACCCATTCCGCCGCCCAAGGCGGCATCTACAGGATGCTCTCATCCTGCGCCTTACGATGCGCTGCACCTGTAAGAGGCTGCCCGTCTCCGAACAGCCCCTTTTTTAACACCTTTTACTTCAACGCATCCTCTGCAGCCTTTCTAAGCTTTGCTTCCTGCAGGGACCACTCAACACATTCCTGATAGTAATAATCGTTGGCATCCGCTATCATCTTCTGCACGATCTCGTTGAACTCCGCATCTGACTTGGCGTAGATTGCCTTCCAGGAGCCGTCCACAATACACTTCTTGGTCTGATCCCATTTGGTCTGGAACTCGTCACCTTTTTTCGTTGCGGTGTAGGTGGAAGCAGGCGCTACCACATACTGCTTGCTCTTCTCGAAATATTCATCTGCCGTCATACAGCCGGTAAAATCTCTCCAGTCCTGCTCGATCTCATATTCGGCATCGGTCAGATTGCTGGCCCAGAATTTGTAATTATATCTTTCGCCGTTTGAATCAGGATTAATGGCATCCAGGCTCCAGGTGGTATTATTAATCTGAATCATGCCGTCATGGAAGGTTCCCTTGTAGCCGGCCTCTTCCATGGAGGTCTCCTGATCCGCATTACACTTCTTGCCCAGCTCGGTAAAGTATGTATTGCCGTTCTCATCATAATCCCAGCACACGCCCTGAGGACCATACTCCATATTCATTCTTCCCTCGGGAGTACACAGATAATTGATGATCTCCATGCACAGCTCCGGCTCTGCCGTCTTGGCGCCGATGGCCCAGATACGATTGCCGCCCAGAGTGCTCATACCGTAAACGATGGGGGTGGCATCGCCCGGTTTCAAAGCCAGCATCATCTTGTCTGCCGCCTTATGCTCATCCGAATTGTACAGATCTCTGCCCGCATAGTTAAAAATGGAGAAGAAAGTGCCGCCCGCTCTGGTCTTTTCCTGTACATAATCATAGGTACAGGTCATGGAGTCGGGATCCAGCAGATCGTTCTGATACAAATCGTTATAAAACTTCAAGGCCTCAATATAGGGGCCGTCCGGATCCAGACAGTCATAAAAGTCTCCCGTCGCCGGATCATAAAGTCCCATCTCAAACTCGTCATAGCCATAATAAGCGGTAGCAGTAGCCTTGGGGTACATGGCCATGGTGCCGTCCCAATCCGGCCACATCACCAGCGCATAGGTTGACTTGCCGTTATCATCGGTAGGACAGATCTCCTTCATCTTCTTAAACAGCTCTACCAGATCATTATAATTCTTTACCTCCGGATAGCCAAGCTGTTTATACAAATCCCAGCGAATATCCCAGGTATACATAAAGGAAGCGTGATCTTCGGTGCTGCTGGCCACGTCAAAGCCAAAGCCGTAGGTTTTTCCTCCGGAAATATTGGCATTCTGCGTCAGCGCATTCTGCATATGCTCATAGATATAAGGGCCGTATTCCTGCACCAGATTATCTTCATTCCAGTCAAAGAGCAGCCCTGCATCCACAGCGTTCAAATATTGATCGCCGTTGCTGCCGAATACCACAATGTCGCCCAGATCTCCGGCTTCCATGCGGGTCTGATAAGCTCCCTGCAGATCAGGAACAATATTTAAAACCACATTGAACTTATCCAGCAGGATGTCCGCTGACCACCCTGACTGTTCGCCGGAATAGTTTGCCAGCTGGCTGAATACGGTGATGGTAACAGGCTCCCCTCCCTTGCCTCCGGCCGCGTTTCCGCAGCCTGTAAGAAGCCCTGCCGTCATGGCGGCGCATAAACTCAAGGCCGCAAGCTTATTTCTCTTTTTCATCTCATTTCCTCCTTTTCTTTTATTTCTACTTCTCACACTTAGCCCTTGACCGCCCCCAGCATGATTCCCTTCTCAAAATATCTCTGCATAAAGGGATATACCAGCAGGATCGGGATCACCGTCACCATGGAAATGGTGTACTTGATAATCTTGGTGTCCATGACCGACGAAGTCAGGGTACCCACCGAGCCGCCCGTGCTCAGGATCTGCCCGATATTGGAGCTGGTATTTAAGTAAACATACAGACGGTGCTGTAAAGTGTAGAACTGAGGCGCATTCTGCATCAGGATCAGGGAATCCGTAAAGGAATTCCAATGTCCCACCGCGCCGAAGATGGCAATGGTAGCCAGAATGGGCTTGCTTAAGGGCCAGATGATTTTACGGAACACAGTTAAGAAGCCTGCCCCGTCGATCAGGGCGCTTTCCTCCAGTTCATTGGGAATCGACTCAATATAGGTCTTCACCAATATAATATTATAGGGCGCCACAATACCGGGAATAATGTAAGCCGCAAAGTGGTTGGTCAGTCCCAGCATGGACATGTTCAGGAACCAGGGGATGGTACCTGCATTAAAATACATGGTGATAATCAGGAAACGATACCAGAACTTTCTGTGCCACATCTCCTGTTTAGTCACCAGATACCCCACCAGGGCGGATGCCGCCACCATCAGCGCCGTGCCCAGCACGGTTCTGGCAATGGAGACCACAAACGCATTGCCAAGATCGGACAGACTGAACATGGCAATATAGTTCCTGAGATGAAGCCCGTGAGGGATCAGCGCGATCTGTCCCGTTTTTACCATGGCATTATCGGAAATGGTATTGATAAACAGGTAATAAAAAGGGAAAAGGCAGCTTAAGGTAAACACTGTAAAAAACAAATAATTGAGGATATTGAAGGTAATGTTTCCCGGTGTGAGCCGCCATTTTTTCTTATGGGTTTTCTCATATGCCTTTTCAGCCTTAGCGTCAAGTTTTTCCTGCATTGTCTTAGCCATTGTCTCACACCTCCCTTACACAATACTTTCGCCGCGGACCGACTTGGAAATCCGGTTGGCCGCAAACAGCAGCACCACGCTGACAACGGATTTTACCATGCCGATTACCGTGGACAGCGGGATATTTCCGTTCTGAATACCCAAATGATACACATAAAGATCCAACACCTCTATCGTGTTTGTATTCATCTTGTTCTGAAACACATAATACTGATCCATGCCGTTGCTTAAAATATTGGCAATGGACATCAGCAGCATAACGCAGTAAGTAGGGATCAGACCCGGAAGGGTCACATGCCACATTCTGGCAAAGCGTCCTGCTCCGTCCACCGTCGCCGCCTCATAAAGCTGCTGATCAATACCGGAGATGCCTGCTATGTAAATGATGGCGCTCCAGCCGATACCCTTCCAGATCCCCCAAGCCAGCATCTTCAGCCAGATATGTGCTTCGCTCATCAGATAGTTGGGGCCTGCCACACCTTCCGCCAAAATTCCCATCTGGGAAGCAATGGTATTGACAAAGCCGTCTGTGGAAAACAACGCAAAAGCTATGGCGTACACCAGCACCCAGCTGATAAAGTTGGGAATGGTGGTAAAGGTCTGGACAAAGCGGCGGAATCTCAAGTTTTTGATCTCGTTTAAGAATATGGCAAAGGCCATGGCACACCAGCTGGTGGCTATCCCCAGGCCGCTCATGGCCAATGTATTTTTCAGCACCCGTACCACGTCCGCCTTTGTGGCCTCGCTCTGGAACAAGGAAGTAAACCACTTAAGGCCCACAAAATTATCCATTGACAAGGTGCCGCCTGCGGAATAATCAAAAAAGGCATACCGCCATCCCCAAAGAGGCAGATAGCTGAAAACGAAGCACAGCGCCGCAAAGGGCAGGAAAATCAAAAACAGCTTATATTTAGACTCCATTTCATACTTGCTGTCCGGCGCCGCCTTTGGCAGTATGACCCGAATGATCACGGCCGTCAACAGCATAACCACGGTCAGAATCAGATACACAATGAATCCTCCCGGGAACCTGGGTCCTACCCTGTCTACATTTCCTGCGCCCTGGATCAGCACATAGGATACATAGATCAGCACCAGCCCCAAAAGCTGGACGCCGCCGCCTGCCAGGGAAAAAATATTTCCCAGTCTCTTGAACTTCAGATTTCCCAGAGACATACATCCGCCTGCGCTTGAGGCTGCGATTCCCAATAACATAATCAGGGATGCCGCAAACACCAGAATGATGATTCCTTCCTCCAGCCAGCCTCTGGAAAATGCCCTTCCCATCTCCCCCGTCAGGCTGCCGTAGGAAACGCCTGAAGTGAACAGGGAAAGGTTCTTGTTGATCATATTACAGATTCTTGACGGGCTTGCCGCGGGGAAAAAGATGAGCGCCGCCGCCAAAAGAGTTGCAATTCGCTGAACAATATATAGGGGTTTTCCCTCTCTCATGACACCCTCCACTTTAAGCGCGGCAGACATACCCGCGCAGGATATGTCTGCCACGCCCTTACCTCTTATTTGCCGCTCTTTTTCTTCTTGCTCAGAACTACAGCCACTACTGCGATCACTGCAGCCACCGCCACAATGATAACAACAATGACAACAGGGGATATACCGCCCTCAGAACCGGCATTATCCGCGGGTGCGTCGGTAGGTGCCGGCGTTGCGTCGGAAGGAGCTGCAGGTGCTTCCTCCTTCGGTGCATCCGCAGCTGCAGACGTATTGTCATACGCAAAACCGGACACAGTAAAGGTAATCTTCATAGCCGTGGGGGGAACCTGATAGTAACCGATCTCCTTCACGTCGTCATTCCAGACGTTCTGAATCAGCATATTGATATAGCTTACAGAATCAGGACTTAAAACAGGAGCAATCGCTACGTCCCTGCCGTCAATCTCCAGCTTGATGTCGGAGATGGTAATCTCACCGGTATTGGGAATATCGGTGGAAAGGAACAGCAGGTTAAAGTACTCCTGAGAATCAAAATCTCCGCTCAGATCCATGCCGTCAACAGATACGGTATATGTACCGTTACCTGCGATCACCGCATCAGTGAAGGTACCTTCTCTTTTCACAGCATTATTGCTGCTGTCCCAGCCGGTAATCTGATTGAAGACATCGCTGTCACGCCCATAGGTTGCGTCATCAAAGGCGTTACGGAAAGAAAAGGTGGGAGTCTGCAGGCCAAAATATGCGTTGTACTGGCCGTTTAAGTCAAGGGTCGGCAGCTCAGGCACCGTCTCTTCTCCTGCTGCAGCCGTGTTTCCCACACCTGCCACAGTAAAGGCAACTTCAAGGGTGGTAACTCCAGTGCGGGCTTCCGGAGCAATCAGCTTTGCCGTGGCATCCATCACGCTGCCCTCCGCCACACGATTGTCCAGATGGCTGTCATCACCTGCGGTAGCGGTATCATCAGGGTTATTGTATTCATTGTACAGATTTACACGGGTGTTCACACCGCCGCCGTCTGCGGAGCAGGTATAACTGGGGCCCTGCAGCGTTACTTCCTCACCGTTGATCTTGATGCTGTCCACGGTAATGGTGTAAGCGGTGCCCAAAAGCAGCTCGCCGTTTGCAACC
Source organism: uncultured Acetatifactor sp. (assembly GCA_964486095.1). Taxonomy (GTDB): domain Bacteria; phylum Bacillota; class Clostridia; order Lachnospirales; family Lachnospiraceae; genus Acetatifactor. Next base: position 11,506 of record CAZAMX010000045.1, read on the forward strand.
TCCAGAGCGTTGAACTCGCCCATGTCAACTGCTTCTGCCGCAGTCATGGAAACGGTATAGGAGCCGTCGCCGGTGATTTCCGCGTCAACATATTCAGCCTCAAATTCGCTCCAGTCGCTCTTATTAATATTCAAATGAGCAACTGCCGGGCCTTCTACATCTGCTGCGGGAGCTGCAGCGCCGCCCTCTGCCGCTGCCGTACCGAAGCCGGATACGGTGAAAGCAACCTCAAGCGTGGATACGCCTGCCCGTGCTTCCTTGTCGATCAGCGTTGCCGTTGCGTCCATCACGCTGCCCTCTGCCACACGCTGATCAATATGCTTGTCGTCGCCTGCGGTTGCAGTCTCGTCGGGACTGTTGTATTCATTGTACAGATTCACGCGGGTGTTCACGCCGGCACCGTCTGCAGAGCAGGTATAGCTGGGACCCTGCAGCGCTGCTTCCTCACCGTTGATCTTGATGCTGTCCACGGTAATCACACTGCCCGTTCCCATGACAGCCTCGCCGTTTACTACCTCCAGAGCATTGAACTCGCCCATGTCAACCGGCTCTGCCGCGGTCATGCTGACCGTGTAAGAACCGTCGCCGGTAATCTTTACGTTGGTGTACTCCGCTTCGAAGTCACTCCAATCGCTTTTGTTGATGTTGAGATAAGCCGTACCCTCTTCCAGCGCCGAAGCATCCTGTCCTGCCTGTACAGACATGGCAGAAAGCCCTGAAAACGCAAGCGTGAAAGCAAATACGGAAGCCAACATTTTTTTGAACTTTTTCATTGCTTTTCCTCCTGTTTTTTTGCCCC
>CAZAMX010000046.1:0-12284 GCA_964486095.1 uncultured Acetatifactor sp.
GATCCAGCAGATCGGTAACGGACTGGTGATCGGCGGTATCGGCTCCACCTATATCTATTTTACCTTTGGATACGACGGGGGATTGTATTCTCTGTTTACTACGGTAGGCATGTCTGCCACGGCATTTTTGATGATTTTTTACCCCATGATCGCCAGGACGATACACAGGAAAAAGCTGCTGGGAATCATGTCCCTTATTGCTGCCGCAGGGTATTTGATGATGCTTGGGGCAGGGCTGTTTTCCATTCCGGGAGACGGGAGCTTCTGGCTGCTGGTAATCGGCTATATGCTCTCAAATTTCGGGCAGTATTGTTTTTATCTGGTGATGATGATTTCTATTATGAATACAGTGGAGTATAACGAGTATAAATTCGGTGTCAGGGAGGAAGGTATTATTACCTCCCTGCGTCCCTTTATTACCAAGATGGGGTCGGCGCTGATCGTAGCCCTGACCTCAGCTGTTTATCTGATTCTGGGTGTTACCGATTATACCAACCAGATTTCTGCTTTAGAGCAGGAATGCGCCCAGGGACTTATCACGGAGGAACAGAAATTATCTGAGATTTCCGCTGTGATCTTCGGCACCGCGGACGGGTATGTAGGGGTCGGCAAAGGGAAAAGCCTTGGGCTGCTGATCACCATGACGGTGCTGCCCTGTGTGCTGATGCTGATCTCCTATTTCCTGTACAAAAAGAAATATAAGCTGGATGAGGAAGAGTATGAACGTATCTGCAGGGAACTGAATTTACAGGGAGAATAAGCTGTCAATGTCCGCTGAGGCGGACAAGGGGTATAAGATGAAAAAACAAGTAAAAGGGCAGGCGGCCGCCGGGCCGCTGACATTAGACAGCACCATCGGAAGATTTTATGAAAATCCTGTGGGTCATGATGCACTGGCCAAGGTATTGCTGCAGCTGGGAGTGTCCGAGAAGGTCCTTACCAATAAAATATTATCTAATTTGAAGCTGAAAACCATAGCCGGGCTTACAGGGAAAAAGCTGGGAGCGGATTTTTATGAGGCACTTTTAAAGCTGGTAAACAGCGAACAGGATGCGGCTCCGGCGGTAAAAGACGGCAGGATTACGAGAAAGTGGTGGAAGGAAGCGGTTTTTTATCAAATTTATCCCCGGAGCTTTTGTGACAGTAACGGGGATGGGATCGGGGATCTGCAGGGTATCATCAGCAAGCTGGACTATTTAAAAAATCTGGGTGTGGATGCTCTTTGGCTGTCCCCTGTCTATGATTCGCCAAATGATGACAACGGTTATGATATAAGGGACTATTATGCCATCATGCGTGAATTTGGCACCATGACGGATTTTGACTGTCTGCTGCAGCAGGTCCATGAACGGGGAATGCGGCTGATTATGGATTTGGTGGTAAATCATACCTCCGACGAGCATCCCTGGTATCGTCAGGCTCTGGCAGACAGAAATTCACCCTACAGGGAATATTATTTTTTCCGGGAGGACGACGGCAGCGGTCAGCCCCCTAACAACTGGACCTCCTTTTTCTCCGGCCCGGCCTGGAATTATAACGAAGCGGACCGCAGCTGGTCCCTCCATCTGTTTTCCCAAAAGCAGATGGACCTAAACTGGGACAATCCCAAGGTCAGGGAAGATGTGATTACCATGATCAACTGGTGGCTGGACAAGGGGGTTGACGGCTTCCGCATGGATGTGATCAATTATATTTCCAAAGCGGAGGGGCTGCCCCGGGGAAATGAAGCTATCGGGAGCCTTATGGGTTATCCGGGGATCGAGCAGTATTATTATGGGCCGAATCTGCACAAGTATCTGCGGGAAATTCATGAAAGAGCCTTTGCACCCCATCAGGCATTTTCCGTGGGGGAAACGCCGGGGCTGGGTATGAGGATGAGCCGTCTTGTCACCGGGGAGGAAAGGGGCGAGCTGGACATGGTTTTTTCCTTTGACCATCTGGAGACGCCGGGCCATGTGCGGATGGAAGATTATGAGTATGACCTGAATTATTTCAGGGACTATATGATTGACTGGCAGGAGCATTACGGCGATAACTGCTGGATGTCCCTTTTTTATAACAATCATGATAATCCCAGGATGATCAGTAAGATCACCGGCGATACGAGCCGTCATGGGATACTGGCAAAACTGCTGGCGGTAATGCAGTTTACTTTAAAAGGCACTCCCTTTGTTTTTCAGGGGGATGAGATGGGACTGGCAAATTATCGGTTTACCTCTATGGATCAGATCACGGATGTGGAGGCAAAGGGATATTATGAAGAACATATCCGTTCACAGTCTAAGGAAGAGGTTTTTAAGGCGATTTTGGCCGGGACCAGAGAGCATACCAGAGTTCTCCTGCCCTGGAATAAAACACTGCCGCCCTGGCATGAGGGTCTTTTTCAGGAGCCAAAGGAGGACGTATTGGAGGCATACCGGGAGCTGATCGGTCTGCGCCATGGGGAGGAAGCATTGATTTATGGTGAGTTTCGGCTTCTTAGCAGAAAGAAGAACCGTTTTGTTTATGAGCGGGTATTGGAAGACGAGGCTTTTCTGATTGACTGCAACCTGGGGAAAAGGCCCTGCAGGGCGTATTTGTCCCGCCTTACACATACCGTCCGGGGAGAGGGCTGGGAGCTTATTTACAGGACAGCGGATTTGACCGGGAGCAAAACGGCGGCAAAAACCGTAAGAATAGCGGCAGACACAGATGCGCCGGAAAGCGCCGGGGCCGCCCGGAATCTGGCCGGTTATGAAGCCGGAATTTGGAGGAAGAAAAAAGCAAATAAATAAAGTGTAAAAGCAGTCAGGGGATTAGTCCGAGACTGCTTTTTGTATGTGGTGCGTCCGGCGGCGCACGTTTTTAACCAGTGCAAGTTTTATCCTGCTGGCAGAAAATGTATTGCGTTTTTGGAGATATTATGATATATTAAAGTCGTCAAAAAAAGAGGCAGTACTAGGCATTTGCAACATTGCGATTGAAACAAGCACTGCCATAGAAAGAAAGTCTGTAAATAATTATGAAAAATAACAGAGGACCTTAATTTGATTTGATACTTCAGCAGAAAAGAATTCATTATTTAAATAAGTTTTTGCGGTTCTATCGCAAAGGCTGAAACATAAAAATATTAGAAATTATAAGGGAAAGGAAAAATATATGAAAAGAACAATATCGAAAACTATGATTGCCCTGGGTTTTGCAATAGTGATTTTATGAGCCATTCCACATCAGCCTTAGCCGCTGTATGTAGTAAAGCGCCGGATGGCATTCATCTTTATGATAGACATGTCCGTTTAGATTCTTATTATACAACAAATGAAATGGCACATTTATATGTAGCTGAGGTTGATGATGATAACAAGCCTGTTCTTAGAGTATGTATTTGGAGCGATGTTTATCAATATTGTCTTACACGCTGCAGTTATTGTAACCTTGAGCAGACCAATGGTCTTCATGATCATTATCTTTTGCGCAATCATAGTGTCAATCATAATTAATGTCAATCATGGGTGGTAAAAGTTTATAGAGAGTTAATGTTGTAGCTTGGGCTTAAGTGATCAGGTAAAACCTGATCACTTAAGCCCCAAAAGCAGAAACAGTGAACGATGAGCGTATATTATGAAAAAAGGGATCCGTAATATTCTCATAGCATCTATGCTGGCTTTTGTTTTAAGCGGCTGCGGTGATACAGATAAAGAAGAAGCATCTGCCATTCAAAATAGTATGCCGGAAGCAGGTCCGAGCGATAATTCATTGGATGCCTATTCGCGGACAGTAGATAAACGATTACGTGTCGAAGAGCCTGAGGATGCAAGTGCAGGCGGCAGCAGTCATATTTTTCTCGGAAATACCAGAGCATTTTATTTCAAGAAACATTATTATGAGAGCACTCCTGAAAAATGCTGGGATGAAATTGCCTATGTGACGAGGGAGGGGGAAGAGGGAGCCCTGCATTTTAGTCTGAAAGAGCAGATGCATGCGGTGGGAGCGGTTCTGGGAACGGATCATTATCTGTGTTTTGATTGTGCAATCAAGGAGGGTACTGCTGACACGTACCGCTATTTGTTAAAATAATGTGATGAGAAGGGGAATGTTCTGCGTGAAATAGGGCTGTATTAATTAGATGGAAAAGATATGGGTGAGGTATTGCAAAATCTATTATATATTCAGATGGATAAAGAAGGGCAGGTTTATTTGGTTATGAATACCGAGGAAGGTGTGCGGTATCATATTGTGTCTGACGAAGGAGAGCTGCTGGCGGATCTGCTGCGGACAGGGGTCTTTTTTACAAGGCTGGTGCCGTTATACGACGGGCGTGTGGCTTTTTGGGAGAATAAACCGAAAGATGGAAAGATGAGCGAGCTCCTGCGGTATAATGCACAGGAGGGAAAAGAAGAGATTCTGGCATCCTTTGACGATTTCTATTATCGTGTAACTCTCTTGAATGAAAATACAATGATTTACGCAGATCGGAGCGGCGTATATAGAAGCGACCTGACGGGCGGCAGCCCAGAACCGCTTTATCTTTGGAGAAATCATGGGATCACCGTATCCGACGTTTATGCTCTGCAGGCGGATGATTCCGAGCGGATTTCGCTGATCTATGAGAGCGCAGGAGAAATGAATTATCTGTGCCTGGAACCAACCACTCAACAGGTGGAGATCAGAACGATTACGCTGGCGGTTTCTTCTCATAATGAGCAAGTATACCAGGCGCCGGTGGCGGAATTCAATAAGCGTTATCCCAGCTGGCATATAGAGCTGAATAATTATGATTACATTGACAGAACGGTACTTTTAACGGAATTGAATGCCGGAAAGGGGCCGGTCTTGATTGATACCTTCCTGACAGGCCTGGAAGAGATGGAAGTACTGTGGGAGCCTCTGGAGGGACTTATGGAGCAGTATCATATCGTTGACGAACTGCTGCCCTGCGCCCTTGAACTTGGAAAGACAGACGAAGGCTGGTGCGGAGCGGTGATGGATTTTCGTATCAGGACACTGGTGACAGGGGATCCGCAGATCAAGGACTGGGATTATGACACCTTCCTGCAGCAGGTGGATAACAGCCCGGAGCTGGAAGCAATTTTTAACTGCGACAGCGAGGGGGACTACGGCACCTATTTCATTACAAACTTTATCAGTCATGGAATGGAAGATAATTTCCTGTTTGATGCGGAGGAGGGAACGGTAAATTTCGACAGTGACGAATTCCGAAAAGCGCTGGAACTGGCAAAAAAATATTGTGTCCGCAAGGAGCCGGTAGCTCCTGGTACATCTATGCTGGAGGGGAAAGTACTCTGTAATGAGCTTGCTATATGTAGGCCTGAGGCGCTTGCTCTGTATCGAAGCTGCTACGGGGAGGATGCTAATTACATTGGCTATCCGACAAGAGACGGCGCTGCGCATTTTCTGGAGGCAGGAAACATACTGGCTGTGCGCAAAACAGCTGATCAGGATGAAAAGGAGATGGCAGCTGCCTTTATTGCGATATGCCTGTCTTATGAAGGGCAGTCTGCGGCGGCAGATGATGTGAATTTTCATTTAAGCGTGCGCAAAGATGTATTGGCAGAGCAGATCGCCGCTGTGAATAAGGACACAGTGGTTTTCGTGGCTGGATTTGGGCAGTTTAAGGTGGGAGATGATTTAAACAGAGAAGCAGACGAAAAGTTATTACAGGAGCTGATTGATGGGGCAAAGGTCAGAAGATATTTTCCGGCAGAATTAAGAAACATTTTATACCAAGAGCTGGAAATGTATTTTAATGAAACCATTACGGAGGATATGGTGATCGAGCATCTGAAAAGCCGAGTGGCCGTATATCTGCAGGAAAGAGAATAAAGAAGCCGAATATTGAAACTTTTTCCATTCTTTACCGTCTTAGAGTGTAAGAGGCGCTGATGGTGCGTTTATATTCGAATGCGGTGCCGTCAGGCGTGTGCCGCAGGGCGGCGGAAGGGAGAAGGTTATGAAAAGGATTAAAGCATTTGCGGCATTATTGATGGCGGTATCCCTGCTTGCAGGATGCGGCGGAGAGAACAAGTCGGACGGGGCGGGAAGCCGCCTGTGGGAAAACGGTTATCACAGCGGCGGAAGGAACGATTCCCCGGCGGAGGGCGGCTATGCGGGCGGAGATGGCTACTCCATAAAGGGGGATGTCCCGATCACGGGCGCAGGAGAGATGAGGACTGAGGCGGCCGATGAAGCGCCCATGGAGATGCCCATGGAGCCGGAGAATCTGCAGGAAGGCAATACGGAAGAGTATAACGCTCTGGAGGAACCCGGGTTTAAAGCGGTGAAGAACAGCCCGGTATCTACTTTTTCGGCGGATGTGGACACGGCTTCTTATACCAATCTGCGGCGGATGATAGAACAAAATCTTTCCATTGAGGACATTCCGCAGGGGGCAGTGAGAATTGAAGAGCTGCTGAACTATTTTAAATATGATTATAATCTGCCTGTAGACGACAGTCCCTTTGGGGTGACTACCGTGGTGGGTGATTGTCCCTGGAATCAGGATGCAAAGCTTCTGCAGATCGGTCTGAAAACGCAGGAGATTGATTTCAGTGAAGCCCCTTCCTCCAATCTGGTCTTTCTGCTGGACGTGTCAGGGTCCATGAACGACGCCGATAAGCTGCCCCTGCTGCAGTCAGCCTTTACCATGCTGACAGACGAGCTGACGGAGAAGGACCGGGTATCCATCGTTACCTATGCCGGCTCTGACGCGGTGCTGCTGGAAGGGGAAAAGGGAAGTAATAAGACGGAAATTGCGGAGGTGATTAACAGCCTGCGCGCCAGCGGCTCCACGAACGGGTCGGCGGGGATCGAAACGGCCTACCGGCTTGCAGAGGAAAATTTTATCGAGGGCGGAAACAACAGGATCATACTGGCGACCGACGGAGATCTGAATGTAGGAACTACCTCGGAAAGCGCCTTGAAGGAGCTTGTTACGGAAAAAAGAAAATCCGGCATCTTCCTGTCGGTGCTGGGCTTTGGTACAGGAAATATCAAGGACAATAAGATGGAGGCGCTGGCGGACAACGGCAACGGCAATTACGCCTATATTGATTCCCGCGGGGAAGCAAAAAGGGTGATGGTGGAGGAAATGGGGGCTACCCTAGTGACGGTGGCCAAGGACGTTAAGCTGCAGATCGAGTTTAACCCCGCTTATATCAAGGGCTACCGACTGATCGGATATGAAAACAGGACCCTGGCCACGGAAGATTTTGACGACGATACCAAGGACGCCGGGGAAATCGGAGCAGGGCATATTGTCACGGCCCTTTATGAGATTGTTCCCGTGGATTCCAGACAGGAAGTTCCGGAGACGAATTTAAGGTATCAGGAGACAGTGCAGCCGAAAGAAAACGGAGAGTGGGCTTTACTAAAAATCCGCTATAAGGAGCCGGAAGAGGACGAAAGCATTTTAAAGGAATACGTCATAACGGAGGAAGCTTACAGAGCGGAACCGAGTGAAGACTTTTATTTTGCAGCTGCCGTGGCGGAGTTTGGTCTGTTGGTGAGAGACAGCAAATATAAAGGGGAAGCCTCCTTCCGGAATATAGAAAACCTGCTGGCTAAGGTAAATACAGCGGCGGATGATTATAAGGATGAATTTACTTACTTGGTTAAAAAATTGAAACGGAACAGTCCGGAGCAGGCGGAGCCTCAGAGCGACAGCCGCAGGAACGACAGCCTGGGGGCTGAAAACACGGACAGTGACGGAATAAATGCCGCCAACGCCGGTGAAATATGCGGATACCCCTTGGCGGAAGCGGGAGGAATATCCGCGGAAGCAGAAGGCGCATCCGAAAAGGCAGAACGCCAGGCGAAAGAGCAGGGCGGAGAGGTAACCTGCAGTCATGAAAATCTGCAGATCAGTCTGAACCTTCCCGCAGGCTGGGAGTATGAGACAGAAGAGTACAGCGAGGATGGGGGCAGATTCGGGATCCGCTTTTTCCCTGAGAGTGTCAGCGGGTCGGTGGGATTATATTATTATGATTTCTTCGGGGTATGCGGCACCGGCCTGGAAACCAGGGAGCTTACTCTCGAGGGCGGACGCAAAGGCCGGATGGGACTTTACGACGGCAGTGATCTGTTCAGCTTTATCACCTTTCCGGAAGAAACGCTTTCTGCCGGCAGCTTTGTAGCCTCAAACGAGGGGGCTGACGACTGGCTGGCGGAGCATGAGGATGAGGTACTGCAGATTCTTGGTGCTGCGGTGATGGCGGAAGAATGATGATATTTTAGAAGCATTTTGTTGCACATAAAGGTAAATGTGGTAAAATAGGAAATGGGAGGATGGTGGTGAACACCGCCCTCCTGTTTTTGAGGACAAATGCCGCAGCCGATTATGATCTGCTGTGAATCCATAAAAAGGGGCAACAAATGGTAAAAAAACATATTATCCTGTTTATGCTTTTCTTGTTCAGTATTTTTTTGCCCGCCTGCGGGGCGGAAAAGGAGCCGGAGAATGTCTGGCGGGGAATCGGCCCGGGGGCTGACCTGACGGCTGTAACGGAACGGACGGAATACTATGACCTTACCGTGGAGACGGAAGAACTCTTTGATTTGGGTCTGTGGGAGCAAAATCCGGATCTTTATTATCTCTTTGCTTTAGGCGAGGGGCAGATCATTTATCAACCCCTGGGAACACAGTTTCTGGCGGGGGAGCCGGTGCAGATCTGGTCTGAGATTACCAATAAGGGCGCGGATATTTATCTGTACGGAGAGGACGGGAGCCGGGAACTTTTATTGTCGGGAATTTCCTCCGATTACGCCACTGAGGATTCAAAATTTCGGTGCTATCTGGACAGGGAAGGAAACTGCTATTTTTACCGTACAGACTTTTTGTTAATCGACGGGAGCGATCAGGAACAGGGTCTGATCGTCAAGATGCTTCCCTCCGGCGAAATTCTGTATGAAAACAGTCTGGATCCGGGTTTTGGGATAGAGGATATTTGTCAGATGGAGGATGGCCGGCTCTATCTGCTGCTTTGTAATCATATAACGAACGAGCAGGTGCTGGAAGAGCTGGATCAGGAAACCGGGCGATTGATGTCGGAGTCTCAGATGAAGCTTTCTTTCGGCTCGGTGATGCTGGGAACGGAAAGCGGCTCTCCTGCAGTGGCAGGCTACAGCATTGGCGGCAGCAGCGGCGGAATAGCGGCAGTAGATATGGCGGGCAAAAGTACTTCCGCGCTCCTGTATTTTTACGGAACGTCCTACGGATTACATGACGATGCGCTGCTGCAGGATTTCCGGGTCCTGGCGGACGGCTCCATAGATTTCCTCTGGACCGGCAGGGACGGAATGAACTGTTTTCGGGAAATGCTGCGGATGGAAAAGGTGGAAAAGACGCCGGTGGTCTTAAGAGCGGTATTTTATAACGATACCTGTACCTGGCTTGCGGAGCAGATTGCTCTGTTTAACAGGGAAAACAGCGAATATCATGTGGTCCTGGAAAGCTGCGGCTATGGCAATGATCTGGAGGATTTTTCCCGGCTGACCAGCGTTCAGGTGGGTGCGGGAAAGGGGCCGGATATTTTGTGCGGCGATTATCTTCTGCATGATTACCTGGAAGGAATGCTGGCAAAGGGTGCCCTGGAGGTACTGAATCCGTATCTGGAAGCCTCCGGTATCCGGGAAGAGGATTATTTCCCGCTGACCTTTTCCGCCTGGCGGCAGGGAGACCAAATCTATGGTGTGACGCCAAAGATGAATGTTTATTATGAAGAAATGGATGCGGAGCTGTTGGAAAGCGGTGAAACGCCGGATATAGAAGGGCTGGCAGATGCCCTGCTTGCCTGGGAGGGGGGCGGCGTCTACAGAAGGAGGCTGGACTCGGCGCAGCTGTTGAACACGTTTCTGCAGGGGTCTGAGGATCTTTGGGGAATGGTGGATTGGGAGAAGGGAAGCTGTGATTTTGATACGCCGCTGTTTCGGAAGCTGCTGGAGGCTGCAGGCAGGTACGGGGATGACGGCCGGAAGGAAATGCAGCCGCAGATTGTGAAAAACATAAATTTAGAAAACTTTTTTGGCTTTAACGGATCCGCGGAGCAGGAGGCGGAGGGAAGCGTTTCCGTAGGAGTCCTTTTTGACGACGGCTGCTATGGGGTGTCCGTTCCCTTGTATACCATGGCTGTCAATGCTGCTTCTGCCCATAAGGAGGGAGCCTGGGAATTTATCTCCTTCCTGCTGGGGGATCAGGTGCAGGGCAGGCAGGAGATGTATCTGCCGCCTGTGCAAAGAGAGGCTTTTGCGCAATGGCTGGAGTGGTTTATTCCCTATATGAGCGAGGAGCGGACGGAGGCCGGCCATACATTGACGCCGGCTTACTACGGCGAGAATACTTCGGAAGAAAAGAAAAAAGAGTATAAAAAGGCACTGGATGAGGCCAGGCCCCTGCCCATGGGAACGTCGCTGATTTTAACCATCGTCAGGGAAGAGTCTGCCTACTATTTTAACGGCAGCAAAAGCGCGGATGAGGTGATTTCCATGATAAACAATCGCGTGCAGCTGTATCTGAACGAACACTAATTCCTGAATCAGGTTCTCTCACTTGACGCTGTGGAAAAACTGCATTATGATAGGTGTATATCAGAGGGTGCAGGCGCCCGTTTAACGAATGCCGGAAGAGTCAGAAAACGCAGATCTGCTGCGGGGGTTGACGATTCGCAGATATTAAGAGGAAAGGAACGCAGCGGCAAATGAGGGACAGAATCGGAAAATGGCTGGCAGGAACAGTGAAAAAGGGAAGGTTTTTGATTATTTGCATTGTCATCGGGGCGGTGGCGTTTAACAGCATCAGCTCCGCCAAAGCGGCGGGCAGGGGCATAGAAGCCGTGTTTGACGAGCATTATTATGCAGACCGGTACCCTGATCTTAAGGCCGTATATGGTTATGACAGAGCGGCGCTGCTGGAGCATTTCATGAAGCTTGGACTTTCTGAGGGCCGGGTGATGAACGGGATGCTGGATGTTGTCAAATACAGGGAAAGCTACCCGGACCTGCAGGAGGCGTTTGGGGATAACTGGGATGCTTATGTTGCGCATTATCTTGCATACGGAGCCATTGAACACAGGAACAGCGGCACCGGCTTTGATCCGCTGGACTATCTTGAACGGTATGAGGATTTGAAGAAGGTCTATGGCAATGATGTTTTGGCTGCCTACAGACATTACCAGGAATTCGGAAAGCAGGAAGGCCGTGAGGCCAGGAGTGAAACTGTAGTGCGAGCCGAAAAAGAGGCGGCCGCCGGTATAAGTGGGCCTTCGAAACCTGCGGAATCTCCCTCAAATCCGGGGAACTCCCCCATAAATCCGGGGGAGGGATCTTCCACACCCGGAGGCGAGTCTTCGGGTTCGGTACAGGAGGCATATGCGATTCAGAAAGTAGAAGTTATGAGCAGCGGCCGTATTCGGGTTACCTTAAACCGCAGGACAGAGCAGTCCCTTGCGCTGGCGTCTTTCAGTATTATCTGTAACGGCGGCGGCTCGGACATGACGATTCTGTCCGTACATACTGAGGACAATATGGTTTATGACTTGTCAACTGCCTATTACAGGGATCAGGAATATGATCTGCAGATTACCTTTGCCGACGGCACTTCGATTTCAAAGGTATTTGACTACAGGACGGACTGTGCGCAGATTGCGGGTATTCATGCTGTCCGCGTGGGTACAAACGAGGCTGTGATTACCTATAATTCTGACGAACCGGGATACTTTTATTATATTTTGCAGGAAAACGGACAGGGTCCTGCGCGTGCGGCGGTTTCCGCGAGGGAAATTTCAGCAAGGGAAGTTTCCGCAGGGGAAACGGGCAAAACAGCGGAACCGTCGGAAGCAGAGGTCATAAGAGACGGTATCAGGACAGAAATGAAGCAGCATGAGAATGTTGTTGCCGTTACCGGCTTGACCGAAGGAACATCTTATACCGTGTACTATGTGTCTGTCAATACGGAAGGAAAGTCCACATCGTTAAAAAGCTTTTCCATTGCCGGGGAGGTTTATGAAGAAACGGCATCTGCGATTAAGAGTGCCGAGGCTTTTGCGGAGAAGCAGGAAAACGACGAATATCTATATGGTTTTGAGATCGAGCTGGAAACTGCTACAAAGGAGAGCCTGACGCTGGGGCAGTTTGTCATCAGCTGCCCGCAGAACGAAACGACGCTGGAAAAGGTCGGAACCTCGGACAATAAGACTTATCGGGTATATATGCAGAGAGGCAGTATTCCCAAGAACAATAATACCTATACGATTCTCATTAACCTGAAGGACGGCACGCAGCTTAAGGGTACG
>CAZAMX010000047.1:0-336 GCA_964486095.1 uncultured Acetatifactor sp.
GCCAGATAATAAATAGCTACAAACATTATTGCCAATGTGCTGGGCCTGGGATGGGCATGTACCCACGAAGGCTTAAAAGCCATGGAAGAGCTGGCAAAGCTGGAGGCGGAGAGAGGGACAAAAGGGTATGCCGTGGAAGAGCCTGCCGCCCGGAGAGTGGAGCAAACAGGAGATAAGAAGAACGGTAAAAAGGAAGAAACTCAGCGCCGGGCCAGCAACGAAATGTGCGGCTTTCTGATTTTGAATATTTCATCCCTGCATCTGATACCGTTTAATATGATTGCTTACAGGAGTCAATACTGCAGTGCCAGGCCGGCTGCTGTGATTGCACCGGGC
>CAZAMX010000047.1:346-11879 GCA_964486095.1 uncultured Acetatifactor sp.
TGCGGCTACGCTGTTAAGCACCCTGACGGCGGTGATCTACTGCAAGATCAAGGACAGGAGCGGGCTTAAGGGGGGCGGGTCGGTATGAATGCAATGGCGCATCTTTCGGATATTATCATCCCCATTTTGATTTTCTTTGTTGTGGGTTACGGCTATGTCTCCCGGGTGAAGGTATATGAGAGCTTTTTAAAGGGGGCAAAGAGCGGGTTGAGGATCGTGGTGGACATTGTTCCCACCCTGATTGGACTGATGATGGCTGTGGGCATGCTTCGTGCCTCCGGCTTTTTTGACATGCTGGGCAGGCTGCTGGGGCCCATAACGGAAAAAGTGGGTCTTCCCGCCCAGCTTATGCCGCTGTTGATCGTAAAAATGTTTTCTTCTTCCGCTGCTACGGGATTGGTGCTGGACATTTTCAAGACCTCCGGGCCGGACTCCTATGCGGGGATGCTGACCTCCATATTGATGAGCTGTACGGAGACCGTCTTCTACACCATGAGCGTCTACTTTCTGGCGGCGAAGGTGACCAAGACCAGGTACACCTTGACCGGGGCGCTGCTGGCGACGTTGGCGGGAACGGTGGCAAGCGTGGTGCTGGCGGGGTGGATGGTGTAAGGAAGGAGATGAGTTACGGGAAAACGTCTCGGCAGGTTCTCTGGAGAAAAGCGCGTTTGTATAACTTCTTAATTTTTAAGTATTAATTGAGTAATTTTTTAACAGGTGATATACTATTATCAGGGAATATAAAGGAGACAGCAAAATTATGAGGTTCGAGTGGGATGAGGATAAAAATGCTATTAATAAAGAAAAGCATAAAATTTCCTTTGAAACGGCAGTATATGTTTTTGATGATCCTCATTACATTGAAATGTTTGATTTTGAACACAGTGTGAGTGAGGATAGATATATTGCAATAGGAAAAGTCGGAGACGTATTGTTTGTAGTATTTACGGAAAGAAAGGATACTGTTAGACTGATTTCAGCCAGACTGGCAACAAAGGCAGAAAGGGAACTTTATTATGATCAAAACATTAGTTATTGAAAGCGGGCAAAAACCCACGGAGGAACAGCTTAGAGAGATTGAAGAAGCAAAAAAATATCCTATTGTTTTTGATAAGGATTGTGAAGAACTGTCGCCGGCTATGATGAAGGCCTTTAAGAGTGCGGTGATTCAGAGAAACCGAAAGAAGCAAGCATAATGTATTGATCAGAAATTATGGTTCCGTTGAGACCGACTTCTACAACATGAGCGTGTACTTCCTGGTGTCCAAGATGACGAAGACGCGGTACACCCTGACGGGGGCGCTGCTGGCGACATTGGCGGGGACGGTGGCGAGCGTAGTGCTGGCGGGATGGATGGTGTAAAAAGGCAGGATCCTGAAAGGCAGAGTGGAGGGTTCTGCCTTTTTCAGAGGGAAATATTCCCGTTGGTAAATTGAGTGGCGATGAAATAAAAATATTGCGAATACTGGAGAATGAACCGGATATTACAGCTCAAAAACTAAGTAAGAAAACCGGATTCAGTGCCAGAAAGATCAGTTGTATTATAAAGAAACTACGGGAATCGGATAAAATCATTCGTATCGGTTCAGACAGAAAAGGGTATTGGAAAATAAACGAGTGATTTCCGAGATGAAAAGTTTTCTCCCTCTTGACACGTCACCGAAGACGGTGGCAAGCGTGGTGCTGGCCGGATGGCTGCTTCGTCTATATAATCGAGTCTTAATGGGAATCCGTCCCATTTCAGGTAATCATAAAACATGTCTTTTGTAAAAGGCTTGTTGTTCAGCACAAAACATTTTTTAAGTTCCCAAAGTGAAAATGGCAGTACTTCAAATCTAATTTTGAAATTTGTGCAAGGAATCGTACACAAAAGAATGAATTGTTTGTAATTGTGCAAGGTTAGACTACGCGAATTCTATTTCATTTCCTGAATCAGTTTATAAATAAGCTCTTTTTGGCTATCGGTCAGAGATACCCAACGACGAAATAAATCACGTTGTTCACTGTTCAATTGAACAGTATAGCTGTCTTCAGTAAAGAATTGTGCCAAAGTAATCCCAAAAGCGGAGCATATGGCTTCCAGAGTGGAAATGGAAGGTGTTGTATTTCTGCGATAGATGTTGGCGATAGTAGAGGAAGAAAGGCCGGATTCTGCAGCCAATTTGTAATTAGACCAATTGCGTTCTTTCATCAATTCATCAATACGTTTTATCACATCCATTCCAGTACCTCCACATTTTGTATTTATTATATTGTTCAAAAGAATGAATAAATAGAACTCATATGTAATAAAAATATTGCTCAATTGAGGCATATATGGTATTATTTAACGGAGATATAAGTGAATACGGTAGATGAAAACATTTCAAAGGAGGAAGAAAGTGTGTGGGCACTATTAACGAAAACGATCAATGTAAACATTTTATCAGTAGGTTTAACAACAGTTGCTGCCATTATAATGTGCGTAATAGCGTATATTAACAATAACATCGCAAAAAAGACGCTAGACTTACAGAAAGAATATAATAGGATATCGATATGTCCCAAATGTGATATTGTTTGCAGTGAAACAGACGGAATCATAAAAATAAGCTTGTACAATTATGGGCAAGGTACAATGGTAATTAATCATCTGGATATTCTGAATAAGGATACAGAATCTCTGTTTCATAATATGTATGAGATCATACCTGAAAATATTGGAATTTCTTACTACAGTCTGGAAACAAAGGGACGCAATATTATGGTGGGCGGACATATAACGTTAATTCAGATTGACCGGGGAAAACTTGATGAGGAGCAGTATAAAAAAGTGCGAAGAATATTGGAAAAATATTCGATTACAGTCTATTTCAAAGGCATTTATGAACAAGATGGTGATATGACGGCAACGAAAGATTTAGGGAAACTGTTTGGTACTGTATATCGGGAAAATGGTGAGAATATATAGAATACTATTCTTTGGTGAAGTGGAGAAAGGGTCGTGTCACGAAAGCGGCAAAAAATAGAAGCGGATTTTCAGCATTTATTTAAGACAAATCTTAGATGAGATCATAAGACAAGGAGCAATATCATTATGAGCGTTGTAGAGAGACAGGAAGGAAAGCAGGAAAAAGAACTCACGGGCTACCCGTCCATCGACAAGCCGTGGCTGAAGTACTATAGCGAAGAAGCAGTCAATACGTCACGCCCGGAATGCACGGTATATGAGTATGTGCACCGGCAAAATAAGGACTATTTGAATCAAACGGCCTTGGAGTACTTTGGCGCAAAAATCAACTTTAAGAAGCTGTTTGATCAGGTTGACTTGTGCGCAAGAGCATTGAGGGCGAACGGGGTAAAACAAGGCAGCATAGTAAGTATTTGCGCATCGGCAATTCCTGAAATTACATATCTTATACTCGCCTGTAGCAAAATAGGTGCCGTGGCCAATTTTATCAATCCTTTTTTTGAAACTCAGCAAAAAAGCGACAGGATTAATGATACCGGCTCCGATACGCTTTTTGTGATGGATAAAATGACTTCTTACATGAAAGATGTCATTGGTGAAAGCTGTTTGAAAAAAATCGTGATCATACCCGCTGTAAACTCATTGCCTCTGGCAATTCGGATGCTTGCCGGCCTGAAAGAAAAATCAGACAAGGACGTGGAAAATGCGTTTGGAGATGAGGAATGTGTCTCTTGGAACAATTATATAAAGAGTGCCCGCAGCTATCATGGCTCGGTGGAAGCACGGTATGAACAGGACATGCCGCTGGCTATGGTATACTCTTCGGGAACAACAGGTGCGTCAAAAGGAATCGTGCTTACCAATGCCGGTACCCTTTCAACCATGCGGCAGTATGAAACAACATTGCCGTTTGATGAAAAAAAGGGGAGCAGGTTTCTGTGTAACGTTCCGGTGTGGCTCGCAACAGGAATTGTCGTGTCTATGCTTACACCGCTATGTTTAGGGGCAGTGTGTATTTTGGAACCGGTATTCAGCCCCGAACCCTTTTTAAGGGACATTATTCAATATAAGCCCAATTATGCCCTTGTTACAACGAGTCTTTGGATTTACATAGCCAATCATCTTCCAAAGGACTTTGATCTGTCCTTTTTAAAGCACCCTATAACTGGCGGGGAGCAGTTGTTAAGTTACACAGAGATTTTTTTGAACGAATTTCTGAAAAGTCATAACTGCAACGCAGAACTGCAAAAGGGCTGGGGCATGTGCGAATTGGGCGCTACTGCCGCCACGACAAGCTGCTGTGGCGGCGCAAACAGGCTTGGATCCGTGGGTATTCCCATGCCGCTTGCCGTTATTAGTGCATTTGACGTTGATAATGGCAGGGAGCTTAAATATAACAAGCGGGGTGAGATACGCGTCCAGACGCCTAGCAGGATGAAGGAATACTATAACAATCCAGCTGCGACAAAGGATTTTTTTCATGCTGACGCCAATGGCAACATCTGGGCATGTACAGGAGACATCGGCTATGTGGACGAGAACGGATTCGTTTTTATCCTCGGCAGGGCAAATGATTATTTCATTTCACCCGATGGCAGGAGACAGTATTTGTTTGATGCAGAAAATGTGATTTTAGAAAACAAGTTTGTAGATTTATGTGAAGTTATTTCGAGAGAGAGCGAGAAGCTCGGCAGAAAGGTCCCTTTGGCACATATTATTGTGAAAAAAGATTTTGATGGAGACATAAACACTCTGATCTGCGATATTGACAGGAATTGCAGGAAGAAACTTTCTGAATATGCTGTTCCGGCGGGTTATAAGATTCGTGAGGAATTTGTGATCAAGGAAAGTGGAAAGCGCGATACGTTGTTGCTGGAAAAAGAACGTGACGGATTTATACGCGTTGAGAACGGAAAAGTTCAGCAAGCTGATATATAAGCGAGAAGGGTAGCATGGTAAATGTACAACAAATGCAGATCACAGGCTGAAGGGAATTTTTCGGAGCAGGTGTGGCGGGCGATAGCAGACGTTAAAAATCACGCCACAAAATGTCCGCCATGTTTTGTAGGCGCATCAATTGCTGGTGCGATTAGAAGAAGGAGATTTCAGCATAAATTTTAGACAAATTTTAGTCGGGATTATAAGGCAAGGGACTTTTTTATGAGCAAGGATGACAAAAAATGAAAAAATATTTCGATGAAGAAAAAAATAGTTTGATATATGAAGGCATTAATGAAAATGCTTATATGTTTATAGAAAAGGCAACAAAGAATTATGGAGATTATACAGCTATAACGGGGAGTTTCATTACTGAATCATCTTGATCATGTCACGGACAAAGGAAATGAGTAATAGACTGATGACCTTTTCAAAGGGAGAACTGTGTAAACGATGAAAAATCCATTTATCAACGATTTGGACAAAAAGGATGTAAATCATTTTACTTCTGATCTGGGGCTTTTCCTGCGGAAAAAAGCGGACAAGCCCTTTAAGAAGCTTTTGCAGATTTTCACAAGGGCCAACATTATCCGAATGGATAAAGATACAAACCTGACTGATGAAGAATATTTTTCCCGTCTGGAATTAAGAT
The DNA here is from genome assembly GCA_964486095.1 of uncultured Acetatifactor sp. GTDB lineage: Bacteria > Bacillota > Clostridia > Lachnospirales > Lachnospiraceae > Acetatifactor. Next base: position 5,887 of record CAZAMX010000047.1, read on the forward strand.
CGGTTCCCCATTTCATGTATCCTTTGTCAAAGAAAAAGAATGTCAACAATGTCGTGTTAGAAAGGTATCCCGCGTTGGACAGGGAGGAAAGCTATATTTTTGTGGGAAACCATACCTGCCCGGAGGATGCTGAAATAATGCTGGGCATACTTGACCGCAACGCATATCTGATTTTGGGATCGGTGGAACTCATCAAATACGATCCGGAAGCGTATCTGGCCTGGTTGAATGGAATAATTGCTTTTGACACGTTGGATAAAACGGAACGGAAGGAACTGCTTCCGAAGATGGAAAGGGTATTGAAGACAAACAGTATCCTGATTTTTCCGGAAGGCTCTCACAATTACCATCCGAACAAGCTTATCAATGATTTGTTTGACGGGCCTGTCAATCTGGCATTGAGGACGGGGAAGAAGATCGTGCCCGTTATTTTGTTTCGGGATGAGGCACACAGGATTTATTACATTGATGTCGGAAACCCAATAGACGTAGGTGCGCTTTCTCTGAACACCAACGAGTATTGTCTGGGTGAAGAGGAGAGTGAAAAATACCGGATCAAGGCTCTGAGCAGCTACCTGCGGGATAAGATGGCGACTGCGGTGTATCATCTGATGGCAAGGCATTCTGAGCCGATCAAACGAAGCAATCATGAGGACATGGAGGGGGAGTGCATTGCTGCCTATGTAGAGGAAACTTTTACGAAACTGGCATGGCAGCATGATGTGTTTGAGGCGGAATACATAACGAAGAAAAACAAAAGCGATAGGGAATATGAGGAGGTGGTCAGGACGCTGAGCCGCTTGAGGCTGAAGAAAAAGGTTTTGAACCAGACCGGGCTTTACGGCAGGGAGTATGTATTAAAGGAGATGGATCTGGAGCGAAAAGATGTAATTTCTAACTTGAGAAAACGCTTTATGGAGCTGCACGGCTGGTAAATGCAATCGACTTCTCAAACAATATTTTGTCTTTGCGCTGGGATTTGATGTGCAACAATGATGTTCTACATAGGGAACAGCTTGATGTTATGCAACTGAAATCGGAGGTAGAAAGTGCCATTGATGAGTACCCACCATTAGACTGGGAGTATGAAATCACCTGTATTTATCAGGAAGGAAGATAGATGTCAGCGAAGGAAAATATTTATGGAAAAGGCAAAGGATAGAAAGGAAAAAGCAGCAATCGCATTTGCTGCATATCAAGATTGGAAAAGAGAGCAGGTACGGTGCAGTCAAAAGATTAAATACTTGGTATTCCGAAAATATATCCGTCCTTTTTTGCGTTTGCTGCTGTTTGGGCAGCGGAAAATATGTGGTTTCAAAATAGAAGTTTTGAACCGTGTCCGCATAACTGAAAAAGCACCGGTTATTTTTGCAGTTACGCATATCGGCAAGTGGGATTTTGAAATGGTAAACGAACAGTTAACAAATTCTTTTTATGTAATAGCCTCGGATTTTGTCAATACATATATGCAGGTGAGTGGTTGGTTTTTCCGTGCAAACGGTGTAGTCTGGGTGAATGAAAGCAGCAGGAAAGATAAGGCGAATACAAAAGAATTGATGAAACAAATATTGAAACAGGGTGGCAATCTCATGATTTTTCCGGAAGGGACATGGAACTTATCGGAAAATGAGATTATTCTGGATATTGCTTATGGAACGGCAGAAGTGGCGATTCAGACGGGAGCGATGATCGTTCCGATTGCGGTAGAGCAGTATGAAAAGCGATTTGTCATTAACATGGGTGAGCCGCTTGCTGGCACTGAATGCGATGATAAGAATTGCCTGACTGTAACCCTGCGGGATATTCTGGCATCCCTGAAATGGGAGATATGGGAGAGGGAAGGTGTTTGGCACCGGGCAAAATTAGCAGAAGATTATTGGGAAAGGTTTATTGTCGCGAGAGTCAGAGAGTGGCCGGGATATGCCATGAAAGAACAATTTGTCAATCGGTTTATTCCTAAAGAAAAGTTGGAATACTGGCAGGTGCAGAAGGATTTGAAAACGGGATTGATGCCGCGGTGGTATAAAATGGCGTTGAATGAGAAAAAAATTTAGTTGTATAAGAGGAATAAAGCATGCTAAAATAATGAACGAATGTAGATGTGGCAATGGTCAAAGCCTTGGATACATGAATGGATATTGTGTAGTAAAGAAAAGTTCTCACAATAAAACCGAAAAGAATGGAGGCATACGAAATGCTGCAGGAAAGTAATCGTATTGAATTGAAGTCTACATTAAATGAAAAGCTGGAAAAAGAAATTGTGGCATTTCTGAATAATCAGGAAGGCGGTATTCTTTACATTGGGGTCGATGATGTTGGGCAGCCGGTTAAAAATCCAGACATAGACGCTATGCAGTTAAAGATTGCTGACCGGATCAAAAACAATATTTTGCCATCAGCACTCGGATTGTTTGATATTGTTACGGAAAATATGGAAGGCGTGGATGTAGTTAAGATTATTGTATCCAGTGGCCTTGAGAAACCTTATTATATAAAGAGCAAGGGAATGTCGCCGGGTGGCTGCTATATGAGGCTGGGAACATCGACACAGCCAATGCCGAATTCTTTGATTGATGAACTATATGCAAAATGGAAAATACAACTATATTGCTTATTTGCTGGCGGACGAAAATGGTGTTTCTATTAAGGTGGCCAAATATGCGGGAAAAGACAAGGTAGATTTGATTGAAAATGAAGAATACGGATACTGCTCACTGCTCAAGGCGACTAATCAAGTCTTGGAAAAGATGAAGATTGAGAATGTTACCAAGGCCAAAGTGACCAGTTCAAAGCGGATAGAGAAAAATTTGGTAGAGCCGGTTCCAATGCGTGAGGCTTTGATCAATGCCATTGTCCACAATGATTTTTCGAGGGAAATTCCGCCGGTATTTGAAATTTTCAGTGATCGGATGGAGTTTACTTCTTATGGTGGCCTAATTCAGGGACAGAGCCGGAAAGATTTTTTCAGCTGCAGCAGTATGCCCAGAAATCGGGAGTTGATGCGTGTGTTCAAGGATGTAGGTCTGGTGGAACAGCTTGGATCCGGAATGAGCCGCATCTTAAAGGTGTATGATGAAAGTATTTTTGAAATATCGGAACATTTTATAAAAGTGATTTTTCTGTTTTCAGAGGAAAATATTCCTTCTGACAAATTGAGTGGCGATGAAAATGGCGATGAAATAAAAATTTTGCACATACTGGAGAATGAACCTGGCATTACAGCTCAAAAACTAAGTAAGAAAACCGGATTCAGCACCAGAAAGGTTAGCCGTATCATAAAGAAGCTGCGGGAATCGGATAAAATCAATCGTATCGGTTCAGACAGAAAAGGATATTGGAAAATAAATGATTGATTTCTGAAACAAAAAAATTTCCCCCTATTGACACTATACTGGAGACCGTCTTTTATACCATGAGCGTCTACTTCCTGGCGGCGAAAGTGACCAAGACCAGGTACACCCTGACCGGGGCGCTGCTGGCGACCCTGGCGGGGACGGTGGCCAGTGTGGTGCTGGCGGGATGGATGGTGTAAGAACTCTGATTCTGAAATACGGAATTGGGGTTCTATTTCATTTCTTGGATTAATTTATAAATTAATTATCGGTCAGAGGTACCCACGGAGTAAAGCATGATGACAGACAGGTATTTGAGTGCATCTACAAGGAAGTGTCGCACAGCGGCTGTCTGAAAATAACCAGCGGAATTCCGGTGCAGGAAATAAGTCTGAGAAAAAATGTCAGGATGGATTGTAAAAGGAACAAAGATCTGTTAGAATACCAACAAGATCAAATCTAAATCTTTAATTGCAGGCTATTCTTAACAGATTTTTTTGTTAGGACGTAGTCATGCACATTTTAAATCAAAGAGACATTATCTAGAAATTTACAGAATCCCACCCGAAAATTCAATTGTAAAGGAATATGTTGAAGACGGATCTTCAGGCGTATTAAAAAGTTTGCCGAGAAGATACAACATTACAAAAGAGAGTGAAAATGGCAGAGGGCACCCATACAGAGGGAGGGAAGGAGGTGTTTGGCGATGACAGCAGGCTCACATTTGAAGTCGTAGACTAATATGTGGAAAAAATAGTAGTAAACGGCACAGAGGACATCAAGATTGAATGGAGGGAGGGCAGGCAGCAGGTACTATACTGAAGAGCAGAACCGCTCTTCAGTAAAAAAGATTTTTTTCAAAATGACATCACATTTATTTTGTGGTAAAATACAAGGAGAAAAGAGATGGAAGGAATTGCTTACCAAAACAAGGATATTTTATTCAAGATTTTAGGCCAGACTTATAAAGAAATGAGTTTTGCGGCCTATGGCATTGATCTTCCGAGCATTCGTGCGCTTTTGCCAACAGATCTGCCTAAAATATCGGCAAATGAAAAAAGCGTTGACAACCTGTTCCTTTTAGAGGATGGGACATATGCGATTGTGGATTACGAGTCAGTCTATAAAAGAATCAATAAAATTAAATATTTGAATTACATAGCGCGGATCATGGAAAAATATTATAAGGAAGATGAGAATTTCAACCTGCGGCTGATTGTAATTTATACCGGTGATGTGGATCAGGCGGAGCCGGACCTGAAAACAGCCTGTTTTACTCTGCACGCCGAGCAGGCGTTTTTGGCACATATAGACGGCAGGGCTGCCTTTCAGGAGATTCAGGAAAAGCTGCAGGCAGGTAAGCCTCTTGACAATGATGATCTGATGAGGCTGGTGATTCTGCCGCTGACGGTTCACGGTACTGAAGGGAAACAGAAGATGCTGGAAACGGTGGTGGAACTGGCGGAACAACTGTGGGATGAAGAACAACGGATTTTTATTCTCTCTGGAGTTGTTGTAGCAAGTGACAAGTTTATTGAGAAAGAATACATGGAGCAAGTAAGGAGGAAAATCAATATGACACAGATCGGTCAGATGTATGAGGAAGAGAAAATTGAATTTGCAAACCAGAGGGTTTTAAAAGAAAAAACAGAGATTGCCAAGATCCTATTACAAGAAGGCGCAGATACAGTGATGATTATGAAAGCTACGGGGTTTACTGAGGAAGAACTGTTGCGACTTCAAGATGCGAATGCAGCAGTATGAGAGATTTTGAGGAGAATCAATATGACACAGATTAGTCAGATGTATGAGAAAGAGAAGATAGAATATGCTAATCAAAAGGTCAGAGACATCGCAAGAGCCATGTTGGACGAGGGCATTGACATTGCTAAAACTATGAAGATTACAGGTCTGACGGAAGAGGAACTTTTACGCCTTCAAGATGTTCCTGTAACGGTATGAGTGAATTTAAGTACAAAGACTAAGTGACATACGATTCAGAAAAAGTAATATAAGGTACAAAAGGGCATAGGATTATGTCCTTTTCTGCTGTTCGGGAAAATAGGCAAAAAATTGAAACAAAAAAGTTTCCCCCTATTGACACAGTAGCGGAAACCGTGTTCTATACCATGAGCGTGTACTTTCTGGCGGCGAAGGTGACCAAGACCAGGTACACCTTGACCGGGGCGCTGCTGGCGACCCTGGCGGGGACGGTGGCCAGTGTGGTGCTGGCGGGATGATAAGCTAAAAGCGGCATATAAGGAGCGATAGGGGGGGGCCGCGCAGGGTAAGGAAATACAGGAAATTTATAAACAGGATGAGAATTCCCGAAGTATTTAAATATCAAGGCTTGCACCCTGTTGAAATTTCATGCTACAATGAAAGAACAAAAGGAGGTATAGTTATGGTAAATCGTTTTGTATTGAATGGAATTTCTTATCACGGCGCGGGGGCGATCAAAGAGATTCCGGGGATTATCAAGAGCAAGGGATTTCAAAAGGCATTTATTGCGTCAGATCCGGATCTGGTAAAGCTGGGGGTAACGGCGAAGGTGACGGCGCTTTTGGATGCGGAAAATCTGGCGTATGAGATTTACTCAGACATCAAGCCCAATCACACCATTGAGAATGTAAAGGACTGCGTGGCGGCGTACAAGGCTTC
>CAZAMX010000048.1:0-8985 GCA_964486095.1 uncultured Acetatifactor sp.
TCTGATATGAATATTGCAGCAAACGCGGACGGGAGAGGCCTTAAGATCGGCATGGAAAATTTGACGCTGCAGTCTTTAGGAATCAACGGTTTTGAGGTCACGAAGAATTTTGATCTGTCCGTGATTGACGAGGCGATCGGCAAGGTCAGTGCCGCCAGGGGCAGAATGGGAGCCGTGACGAATTCAATGGAGCATGCTTACAACAGTAACAGGGTGACTTCAGAGAATCTGACGGCGGCCGGAAGCCGAATAGAGGATCTGGATATTCCCAAGGCTGTCTCGGAGAGGCAGAAGAACAAGCTGCTTCAGGATTACCGGCTGGGAATGATGCGCAGGAAGATGCAGGATGATTCGTCGGTTTTGAAGCTTTTTGGTATGTAAAGAGATAGAGATACCGAGGGACTGTTGTAAAACAAAGATTCTGACGTAATATGGTTTCAATAAGCAGACATGCACAACCATATTTCGTACTTGATTCGAGTTTTGCAGCAGTCTTATTTTGTGCCGCCGCATTCCGGCAGTGGAGAGCCGGAAAACAGAAAGGACAGAAAACAGAAAGGACAGAAAACAGGAGGATAATGTAATGTATGAATTCAGTGAAAAATTTTTGACAGGGATTGAGCAGATTGATCGGGAGCATAAGAGACTTTTTGAGATTGCAGATGAGCTTTATACGCTGAAAAATGAAGAGTTTATTCCCGATAAATATGATAATATCCGGCATATACTGGAGGAACTGCGGGATTATACACTCACTCATTTTGAACATGAAGAGGAATATATGAAGAGCATTGGCTATAAAAGGATGTTTACCCAGGTGAGTCAGCATGATGCCCTGCGGGAGACTATAGGCAGCTGGGATCTGGAAGCGATTGATGAAAATCAGGACGAAACCATAGATGAGATGCTGCGACTGATCACAGACTGGCTGGTGAACCATATTTTAAACGAGGATAAGCTGATCGGACAGGCGGGCTGCTGATTAGCTACCTGGACTCATCAAGGAATAGCTGGACACGATTCTGAATCAGTTCCACTGTTTCATCCAGACCCTTGTCTCCGGTGAAATAAGCATCTGCTTCTTCCTGTATCATATTTCGGATGGTGTCCAGTTCGCTGTCGTTGGGATGGCTGTTCGTTGCCATTTCCAGAAACTCCGGCAGATAAGAGCTGCCGTCAGGCTTTCCGCCCAGGATGATTACGCTGCTGCCCTGTGAAAACAGGGGCACCGGGGTCGGGTATCCGTAGGTGGTCACTCCTTCTTTCACGCAGTCCTTTAACACATCCATGCGAATCCAGCTCATGCTGTACTGCTGCTGCGCCTGATAGCTCACAAGGTAGCGCAGGAAATCGTCAATGATTTCCCGGTGTTCTGCCTGAGCGTTCACGGCCACATAATCTTCATAGGTGGTCAGCATGAGATGCCCGCTTTCTCCTTCTGCGGTGGGATAGCCTACCGCATGGTATCCCTCTCCCAGCATGGCCAGGGTATTGCTGAAATGCTTCAGATCTCCGCTTACTTCACACACAAGAGTTTTTCCTTCCCGCAGACGTTCCTCCGGCTCTGATGAGTCCGTATGGGTGTCCCGGGCAGTTTCATAAGACTTTTTGCAGAATTCCAAAGTCTGTCTGAATTCATCCGAATCAAAATGGCATTTTCCTTCCTGAAGGTCAAGCAAGGAGGAACGGCCTATGTTTTGCAGGATCAGGGCCAAAAGATCACGGGAGGACGTATCATATTTGCCGGGAGACTGGAAATATTGAAACGGATCACCGGATTTTTCCCGTTCCTGCAGGATCTTCAGAATATCGGAGAGAGTCCAGCTTGTCTCAGGCCACACCTGATCCGCTACGATCAGGGTGGAAAAAGAGACTCCACAGGCAAGGCCGTACAGTCCATCCCCGATTTGGCCTGATTCCAGTACACCGGGAAAGAACTGTTCCCGTTCCTCCGCAGTCAGTATTTCCGATAAATCTGCCAGTGCATCATTCTTATATAAGGCCAGAAGCTCATTCGGGCGGACCAATATCAGGTCAGGGCCTTCTCCCTGAGAAAGCCTTGTGATGAGGCGGCTTAACTGAGCATTTCTGCCATTCTCCGGCGCAGCCACATCAATGACTACCCCGGGATGTCTGCTGGTATATGCCGAGGCGCACTTCTGCAGGTACTCATTTCCCAGAAAGGCAATTTGCTCTATATGAATTGTCACTGTCTCCATTTTTTCATCGGTGAATCCGTAGAGAAAGGTACCGTCTCCCTGTTTGAAAGCGGCATAAGGCTTTCCGTCCGAGCTGCAGACAATACCCTCACAGTTTGCAAAGTTAAGCTCCCGGCCCTCATACAGGCTTTCACAGGTACCCAGTATAACGTTCCAGCGAAGCAGTTTGCTGCCTCTGCCGTACAAAAGATCGCCGTTTGGCCGGATCAGGCATTGCTCCAGATATTCGGATTCTCCGCGGTAAAGCTCCCTGCATTCCTGGCCGTCATAGCCAAAGACGGACAGTCTTTGCTCCTGAAAGCTTGAACAGGCATACAGGGGAGTGCCTTCCGGCAGTTTTCCGATATAGATAAGAGGATTTCCCTGTCCTCCTGCATCTTCCAGAACAGTCAGCAGATTGCCCTCCCGGTCAATGACGCAGACCCGGCTCATGGAAACATCCCCAAGATAGCACAGACCTGCGCTGTCACAACGGCCTCCCGAAAGCAGCATATTATCCTCCGGAACAATGCCCCCTGCCTGTAGGGCAGGAAGAAGATCCAGGATTTCTTCTATCTGTCCCTCCATATCGGTTTGGACTTTATAATAATGGATAATTTTTGAATTTTCGAGTTCGTTTTGCTGGAAAAACAGATAAATTTTGCCTGCGGAGACATCCATTCCCGTAAGCGTTGCCCCTTCCGCATTTTCTTCCGCGGGAGCGCCGGATGCCGGTTTTAGCTCAAGCCTTTCCATAACGGATTCGCCGCTGTCCACATCTGTTCTGGTGAAGTAGAGGGTTTGTTCGGATTGCAGTGGCTGCAGGGTAACCGGATCCGCCTGTACCGAAACCTGATTTGTCAGCATATAATGGCAGGAACCCTCAACCGCACTGTAGGAAAAAGAATAGTCCGCATCTGCTTGATTGGGCAGGGCTACCTCCAGGCAGCTTGCCACATTCCAGGAAACAGCTTCGGAATCGGTTCTTTCCCGGGCCCATTTTTCTTTCATCAGGTCATAGACGGCTTCCGGCTTAGAAGAGGTTTCCGACCTTGAAGCAGAAGGCGTGTTTCCCCTGTCATCGGCTGCAGGCCTGTCTCCCGGAGCGCCGCAGCCGCAGAGCAGGGATGTAATCAACAGTATGGCCAGATGCTTTCCTGTTATTGACTGTTTCATGCAGATACCTCTTTTCGAAAAGAATGGAATAAACAAATAATACATAATTGCAGCAGTACAGTCAAGCCTGTGCGGTTATGGCATTGTAATTTCCCGGATGACCATGTATAATGGAAACTGTTTAAAACGAGAGAAAGGTGATCCTGCCTGTGAAAATTGGAGGAAAGACAGCTTCGTTAAAGCAGCGCATTTTTGAAATAATACAGATTGGAAACAGAACGGATATTCCCAGTATGTGCTTTGACTTATTTATTATCTTAGTCATACTGGCCAATATTTCCGTTACTTTTCTGCAGACCTTTGACGGGGCGGCGAAGTACGCAGACACCATGGAAATTCTGGAGCTTGTCACCATGGTGATTTTTCTGGCGGAGTATCTGTTAAGGCTATGGACGGCGGACTGTCTGTATCCGGAGAAGACCTATCCTGCGGCGGTATTTCGCTTTGCGGTATCCTTTTACGGAGTGGTGGATCTGCTGACAATTCTGCCTTATTTTTGTCCGTTTTTTATTCCCAGCGGCGCCGTTGCCTTTCGGATGCTGCGGGTGGTGAGGATTCTTCGCCTGTTTCGGATTAATTCCCGGTATGATGCTTTTAATGTGATTACGGAGGTATTGAAGGAAAAGAGAAATGCTCTTGTTTCTTCTATTTTTCTCGTGTTGGTGCTGATGCTGGCATCTTCTCTGTGTATGTATGGTTTGGAGCATGATGCCCAGCCGGATCATTTTTCCAATGCCTTTTCCGGTATCTGGTGGTCAGTGTCCACTCTCCTGACAGTGGGATACGGGGACATTTATCCGGTTACCATAGGCGGGAAGCTGATGGCGATTGTGATTGCCTTTTTAGGAGTGGGAATGGTGGCGATTCCCACAGGTATTATTTCCGCAGGATTCGTGGAATATTATACCAAGATTAAGGTGGGAAACTATTCCCGTCATGACGCGGATTTCATCACTTTAAATGTGGCCGCAGGGCATCCATTTGCCGGACTTACCCTGCGGGAGCTGAAGCTGCCTCAGGGGCTCTATCCGGCGGTGGTGCTTCGGGGAGAGGATGTGTATACCCCTCATGAAAGTCTGATTCTGGAGACAGGGGACAATTTGCTGTTAGGCACTGTCAGCACAGGAGATTTTGCATGCCGGATTGAAGAGGTTTGTCTGGAGCCGGGACACAGCTGGGTGGGATGCAGAATTAAGGATCTGGATATTTCCCGCAGAGTCTTTATTGTAATGGTAAAGAGGGGAAATGAAAATATCTGTCCTCAGGGCACAACGCTGCTGGAAGAGGGAGACGTAGTACTTTTGCTGGAGAAGGTGAAGTGAGAGGAAACAGCCGGGTCTTGAAAGATCTGTAAGGCAGGAGCTCGGTAGGTAAAAATAAAAAAGCACGCAAAGAGGATGCAGACCAGGAAAACCAGCAGATTTTTATAAGGCTTCAGCCTGCATGAGAGAGAAAGCCTGTAAAAGAGCCAAAAGGCAGTCAGAGTGCTGAAAATAAATGTGCCAATGTCTAAAAGAAAAATGTCTTTACCCAGAAGGGAAGTATAAGCATAGTAACAAAGGGGAATCAGAAAAGTCCCTGCCAGGAGGCTAAGGCAGGAGGCGGGAATGAGGCAGGAGCGGTTTTCATTAAATTTGTATAGGATAAACAGCAGGTATAACAGCATAGGGAAAAACAGCAGCTTCATATGCTCCCAGATGGACTCGTTTACAGGCGTAAAAAGGCCGACAACAGGATTATTTCCTGTCCAGTCATACAGAAAGTGTGCAAGAGAACCCGTAATTAATACAAAGATGATACCGATAACGGTATAGCGCTTCCATAGTTTCATAATCAGCCTCCGTGTCTGTTTGTAAACAGGATATGCAGTCTTAAAAATTATTATGTGCGTTCTTATACGGATGTGCGCTTTTATGCGGCTATGGGATTAGCATCACAATATACCAGGAGGAAACGGAATGTCAGAGTTAGAGATTATAAGTCTTCCCAAGGAAGAGTGGGAGGGAACTGTGATACCCATGCGGTATATCACGGAGGATTATATTGATGTGAAGATTGAAAAGCAGGAAAAGGGATATGATGTGGAGCTGTGTAAACGCAGGTTCGACACGCCGGTATCTCATTATCCGGAGGAATATGATTTCCCGGACAAGCTGTATCAGGCGCATTGGGAGAAGGCATATGCCTGGGGAATCGTGGAAGAAAACGGCGGGGACCGCAGGCTGCTGGCCTGTATCGAAACCTGTCCGGAGGAATGGAGCAACCGTCTGGTGGTCACGGAGCTGTGGGTACATGAATCTTTACGAAGGCAGGGGATTGGCCGCAGGCTGATGGCGATTGCAAAGAAGCAGGCGGTTTTGGAGCATCGGCGGGCAATCATTCTGGAAACCCAGTCCTGCAATACGGGAGCGATCAGCTTTTATGAGCAGGAGGGCTTTGAACTGATCGGCTTTGACAGCTGCTGTTATTCCAACCGGGATCTGGAGCGGAAAGAAGTCCGCATCAATATGGGGTATTTTCTCCGAACGAGGGCGCAGGAGGTAAAGGAAAAGCTTGTCCTGCGAAGGGAGAGGGAAGCGGACTACCATAAGACGGAGCAGATGGTGCTGGATGCCTTCTGGAACAAGCATCATTATACGGGCTGCGACGAGCATCTTCTGGTGCATAAGCTGAGGAACAGTGAAGTGTATCTGCCGGAGTTGTCAAGAGTGGCGGTGATGGGAGAGGAAATCGTGGGCGTGATCTGTTATGCAAGGGCAATGCTGAAACAGGGAGGGCAGACAAAGGAAATTCTGCTGTTCGGGCCTTTGTGTGTGGCGCCTGATTGGCAGGGCTGCGGGATCGGCGGCAGACTGTTAAAGGAGACGCTTGCCGCAGCGAAAGAGGCCGGTTATGAGGGCGTGGTTATCTTTGGCGAGCCGGATTATTATCCCCGTCAGGGTTTTCAGACCTGCGACCATTTTGGAGTCACGACTGCTGACGGGAAGAATTTTGATGCCTTTCTGGGGATAGAACTGGTGGAGGGCGGGCTTACAAATTTTGGCGGACGTTTTATGGAGCCGGAGATTTTTGAAAACCTAAGCCCGGAGGAAAACGAGGCTTTTACAAAGAATTTCAGGACGCCGGAAAAGCAAAAGTTTCCCTGTCAGTGGGACTAAGGAACGGGAAATATAGGAAGGATTTGGAGGAAGTTACAAATGACAAAGAAACAGCGGGCACTGGAGATTATAGAAAGACTGAAGCAGGAATATCCCCAGGCAGCCTGTACGCTGGATTATGACCAGGCATGGAAGCTTTTAGTCAGCGTCCGCCTGGCGGCACAGTGTACTGACGCCAGGGTAAACGTAGTGGTAGAGAAGCTGTATGAACGGTTTCCGGATGTGAATGCCCTGGCGGAGGCGCCGGTGGAAGAGATTGAAAAGATCGTTCATCCCTGCGGGCTGGGGAACAGCAAGGCCAGGGATATAAGTGCCTGTATGAGGATGCTTAAGATTGAGTATGGCGGAAGGGTGCCGGAGGATTTCGATGCGCTGCTGAAGCTGCCGGGGGTAGGGCGTAAAAGCGCCAACCTGATTATGGGAGACGTGTTCGGGAAGCCGGCTATTGTCACGGATACTCACTGTATCCGGCTGGTAAACCGGATGGGACTGGTGGACGGGATCAAGGAACCGGCAAAGGTAGAAAAAGAGCTTTGGAAGATCATTCCGCCGGAGGAAGGGAGCGATTTCTGTCATCGGCTGGTGGAGCATGGCAGGGCGGTCTGCACCGCCAGGACGAAACCGTATTGTGACAGATGCTGTGTGCAGGATCTTTGTAAAAAAGCAGGAGTCTAAAAGAACGTTTCCATAGCTGCCGCATATGATATGCACAGAGGAAAATCCAAGAGCAGGGTGTATGCCATCCGCAAAGCGACGTGCCATTGCTATACGGACGGATGCGAAGCACCGGGGAGGCAGCATGGAAATATATGTAGTAAAGCCGGGAGATACCATAGACAGTATAGCGTTGAGGCTGGGGGCAGATGCAGAACAGCTGATCTATGACAATCAGCTGGTGTATCCGTACGAGCTTGCCGTGGGGCAGGCTCTTTTTGCGGCCGGAGAGAGGCGGAATGCCACCCGTTCCATTTCCGCCGGCGGATATGCTTATCCGTTTATCAGTCCCTGGGTGCTGGAGCAGACGCTGCCCTTTTTGTCGGAGCTGCTTGTTTTTTCCTATGGCTTTACCGGGGAGGGAGAGGTGCTTGCGCCTGCCTATGGGGAAGATGACTGGATGATCGCCGAAGCAAATAATTACGGCACTCGTCCCATACTGACACTTACTCCTTTCGGTGAGGACGGAAATTTTAACAACCGCCTGATTCATTCGGTAGTAAACAGTGAGGAATACAAGGACAATCTCATCCGAAATCTTCTGGAAGTCATGGAAGAGAAGGGTTATCAGGGGGTCGATATAGATTTTGAGTATATACTGGCGGAGGACAGGGATGCTTTTACGGCTTTTGTGCAGGACGTGACGGCGGCCATGCAGGGAAATGGGTATCGTACTTCCGTGGCGCTGGCTCCCAAGACTTCCTCGGAGCAGAAGGGTCTTCTTTATGAGGGCAAGGATTACCGCGCTCTGGGAGAAGCAGCAGATCACGTGCTGCTGATGACATACGAGTGGGGATATACCTACGGGCCGCCCATGGCAGTGGCTCCCTTAAATCAGGTGCGCAGGGTGGTGGAGTATGCCCTGACGCAGATCCCGGCGGAAAAGATTGATTTAGGGATTCCAAATTACGGATATGACTGGCCTCTGCCCTATGTACGGGGGACCACAAGGGCCGCCACCATCAACAATGTCCAGGCCGTGCGCATTGCCGTTGAAAACGGCGCGGAGATCCGCTTTGACGACGTGGCGGAAAGCCCATATTTTACGTATACGGAAAACGGAGTGGAGCATGAGGTCTGGTTTGAGGATGTGCGAAGCCTGCTGGCAAAGTTTGAGTTGATCAAGGAGTATGGACTGCGGGGCTGCGGTTACTGGCAGATCATGCAGTGGTTTCGGGCAAACTGGCTGCTGCTGCAGGACCAGTTCTATATTTTTAAGCAATAAGTTTTATTTTCATAGTGTAGAGATTTTCTGCAGAATCAAGGCGATAGGATTGTTGGCTGATATATGATAAAATACAAGCATGACACTTGACAATTACTTTTGCTGGTGATATACTAAAAGCTGAGTGATCATTTTAATAAAAAACCATATGTGATGTGAAGGAGATTGTATTTATGAAGAGCAAAATTATTGCATTAAGTATGGCCTTGCTTGTTTTGGCTGGTAGTTCCATGACTGCAGAGGCGAAAGTATGCCCTAATTCAACATTAGTAAATGGAGAGCATCTTTTTACGGGCTGTAAGCCTACACTTGGGGGGGCGTATAGAGGATCTGGGGTATCATACATACATCTGGGGGTATGATAGAAATTATAATCCGATCTATAAAAGCTGCCATATGACACAAGGGGTTCAATATTGTACATCTGTATGTACGTTTTGCGGCATAGATCAACCAAACGGCGGCCATGAGCACAGGAAAGAAGTTCAGCATAGTGCTTCTCATGAGAATAAGT
>CAZAMX010000048.1:8995-11646 GCA_964486095.1 uncultured Acetatifactor sp.
GATTAATGAGAAACAAACTTCTATGCTGTTTTCTGGTATTGTCATTATCCTTTCAGACCTGTAGCTGTGGAGAAGAGAATCAGGGTACAGACGCGGATAGTGGCAAGGTGGAAACAGAGAGTGCAGAAACCTCCGTGGAAATTGATGGGTCAGGGGAGGATTTATACCTCTCCCTGGCGGATTTGCCGTGGCAGGATAATTCGCTGGATGCCTATTCGGCTGTTTTTAATGTGCCTCTGCGGTATACGGACGAGCAGGAGCCCTTTATTACATACGTTTTGGGGAATACAAGAGCCTCTGGTTATGATTGGCATATTTCTGATGGGAATGGGGACAGATGGGATGATATACAAGTAGTCACTGATCAGGGAGGGAAGAATTCCTTTCGCTTTGACCTTGGCAAAGAAGAATTTGGTTTGATCCAGAGGATTGGCGGTATTACCGGAAGCGATCATTACATGATAATGGGACAAATTGAAACTGACGAAGATGGAGGGCTTTTATACCGCTTTTATGAGCTGGATCAGGACATGCAGGTTGTGAACAGCTTTTATGTGGACTGCCTTGACAGGAACGATTATGAATTTCCACAATTTGAGATGCTTCAGGCTGACGTCCATGGAAATCTGCATATGGTTACGGAAAGGCATGCTGACAATTCCTATCATTACTATATCGTGGCACCGGACGGAAAGTTGCTGCAGGATGTCAGCTCCAAGGGGGGATCTACGGCAGACCGGATTCGGAAGCTGCTTCCTTTATACGATGGCAGAGTAGGTATACAGCTTGAAACACAGCTGCAATGTGTAAATCTTGAAACCGGAGAGACAGAGGTGCTGGCGAATATCAAACCGAACTATCTGTGTTGCACTCTTCTGGATGCCAGGACGCTTCTCTATGCCGATGGCACGGGGATATACCGCAGCGGTCTGTCAGGGGAAAATCCGGAAATCCTTTATACATGGAGTAATCACGGGGTGTCGGCCTCGGAAATAAAGGCCATACAGGTTTTGGAGGATGGCAGCATCAGTCTGATTTACATGGACAGCAGAGGGGCAAATTATCTGAAGCTGATGCCTACTACTGAGAAGGTGGAAATTCAGGAGATTATTTTTGGCGTATCTCAGGGATCAAGCAAGAAGTATCAGGCGGCGGTAGCGGCATTTAACAAAAAATATCCCGCGTATCGTATACAAATAGAGAGCTATGGCTATGGCGACACCAGTCTCCTGACACAGCTGTCTGCAGGAAAGGGGCCAGTGCTGGTAGATACCATGCTGGCAGGTTTCGAGAATAATGCAGAATGGTGGGAGCCCCTGGATGAGCTTTTCCGGCAGACAGGGATGGAGGAAGAGCTGATTCCCAAGGTAGTGGATGCCGGAAAAATTGATGGGACGCTGTATGGCGTTGTCACGGATTTTTCTCTGGATACGGTGGTAACCTTTGCGGAAGAGCCGGAGGGATGGGATTATGATACCTTTTTAGGCTGCTTCAACGAAAACGCTCCCTCCCCAAAATCAGTTTATACGCCTTTGAACGGCACCGATGGCCGTACCTTCATTTCAAACTTTTTTTATCATGGCCTGCAGGGGAAATATCTGTTTGACGCGGAAAGCTGCACCACATATTTTGATAGCGAAAAGTTCCGTAAGATCCTGAGGTTGGGACGCTATTACATGGAAAAAGAGCATCAGGGGAGCAGCGAGGGCCTGCGGGAGGGGGCGACGCTGTGTGCAGCCGTAAGCATATTTTCTCCGGACGAAATGGCATATTTCCGAATCTGGGGCGGAGAGAAGCTCCGGTTTATCGGTTATCCTTCCGGGGAGAGTGCCAGGCATTATATACGCTGTGGTGATCCGATAGCAATTCGAGTGAATGCCACTGCGGAGGAAAAGCGGCTGGCGCGCAGTTTTTTACAGTATCTTCTTTCCTATGATGCGCAGACGGAAGCGGTGTTGGCGGATTCTCGAAACGGTTACTATATGAGCGTGCGTAAGGATGTACTGGATGAGCAGATCAGGCGTATGGGACGATATGGGTATGCGCGGATTGTTCCCAATGGTTTTCCACAGCTCGGCACATGGGATCCATGGGCGCAGGTGGATTTAGAGCTTTATGACGAAGAGCAGCGGATTGAAATGTGGGGACCGGTGGATCCGGAGCTTGACGGAGCGGCCCTGTACGAGCTGCTGGAGAAAGCGGAGCCAAAGCAGTATATGCCAAAGGAGCTTGCGGATATATTAAACGGGGAACTGGAAGCTTATCTGGAGGGAAATCTGACGGAGGATGTACTGATTGAGCATTTGGAAAACCGGGTAGGCCTATATCTTTCAGAGCAGAAATAAAGATAGGCGGTCCTTTTCAAAATGCCGGTATTTATGGTAAAATGACCTTATTCAAATGAAATCTTTTATGGAGGTCATTTCAAATGAGAAAAAATCAAATGAAAAACAAAATACTTTCCGGCCTGTTGGCAGCGGTTCTGGCCCTTCAAATCTGCGGCTGTGGAGAAGCAAAGCAGGATAATACCCAGGATAGCAGCAAGGTGGAAACGGGAAGTTCAGAAACCTCCGTGGAAATTGATGCGTCAGGGGAGGATTTATTCCTCTCTCTGGCGGATTTGCCCTGGCGGGATAATTCGCAGGATGCCT
>CAZAMX010000049.1:0-11364 GCA_964486095.1 uncultured Acetatifactor sp.
CCTCCCGTGGTCACCGGCCCCATTATCATTGCCATCGGTCTTACCCTTTCCCAAACGGCCATTGACAGCTGTTCTTCAGACTGGCTCATTGCTCTTGTGGCCATTGTACTGATTATTGTCTGCAATATCTGGGGAAAGGGAATGTTGAAGATTGTGCCTATTATTGTGGGTGGCATCGGTTCCTATCTGCTGGCTGTGATTCTGCAGAGGGTGGATTTTTCCAACGTGGCCAATGCCAGCTGGATCGGATTCCCAATTCACTGGGAAGAAACGGTATTCTGGGCCTTTGGGGACGGAAATTTTTCCCTGCTGCTCACAAGCGTTATCACCATTATGCCCATTGCTCTGGCAACTATTGTGGAGCATGTGGGGGATATTTCCGCTATTTCCTCTACCGTGGGGGAAAACTATATTAAGGACCCGGGACTGCACAGGACTCTGCTGGGTGACGGTCTTGCCACTATTGCCGCGTCTCTGTTCGGCGCGCCGGCAAATACCACCTACGGTGAGAACACGGGTGTGCTTTCCCTGACAAAGGTATTTGATCCGATGGTGATCCGTCTTGCCGCAGTTTTTGCTATCCTGTTTTCCTTCTGTCCCAAGTTTGCGGCTGTGATCGGCTGTATGCCTTCTGCTACAGTGGGAGGTGTCTCACTGGTGCTTTACGGTATGATTTCCGCGGTAGGTGTGCGTAATGTGGTTGAGTCCCGCTGTGATTTTTCCAAGAGCCGTAACGTCATTATTGCGGCCTTGATCCTGGTGCTGTCCATCGGCATCAAGTACAGTGCGGCAGGAGCCATTTCCTTTACGATAGGGTCTGCCACTATCAGTCTTTCCGGCCTTGCGGTGGGAGCGCTTGTGGGCATTATTCTGAATGCGGTGCTGCCCGGTAAGGATTATGTGTTCAGTGAGGATGAACCCAGGGATACCGGGGTGAATTTTGCGGTCATGAATAAGGAGAAGGATTGACAGAAGGCACTTGTTTGGCATAGAATAATTGAAACACGACAGAGGGGAGTGACCCATGGGGCGCTCCCCTTTTGTAAAAGGAGAAGCAAATGAAAATTGTGGATATGCACTGCGATACGATCAGCAGGCTGCTGGAACTGGAAGAAGGAGAACAGCAGGAGCTTAGGGAAAATACCGGACATTTGGATCTGCGGCGGATGAAGCAGGCCGGATACCTGCTTCAGAATTTTGCCCTGTTCGTGGAGCTTGTGCAGGGCAGGGACCCCTGGGAGCGGGTATTAAAGCTGTTTGAGCGTTACCGGCAGGAGATGGCAAAGAATCAGGATTTGATTGCTCCGGTGCTTTGCTTTGAAGACATTGCTGCCAATGAGGCGGCAGGAAGGCTGTCTGCTTTGCTGACAGTGGAAGAGGGCGCCGTGTGCCGGGGCGAGCTTGAAAAGCTGCAAAAGCTGTATGATATGGGAGTGCGTATGCTTACTCTGACCTGGAATTTTCCCAATGAGCTGGGATACCCGAACCGGGTGGGCGAGCTGGCGGAAGTAGGCCGGGAGGCTTATCTTCATACGCCGAATGTGACGGAGGGTCTTACGGAGCGTGGGCGTGAGTTTGTGACAAGGATGGAAGAGCTGGGTATGATTCCGGATGTGTCTCATTTGTCCGACAGGGGATTTTATGATGTGCTTGAAGTGACACAAAAGCCCTTTGTGGCAAGCCATTCCGATGCCAGAGCGGTTTGCTCCAACGTGCGGAACATGACGGATGACATGATTCGGAAGCTGGCGGAGCGGGGAGGAGTCATGGGCCTGAACTACTGCGCGGACTTTCTGGAAGAAATGCCGGCAGGCAGGAAAAATCCGGGAACCATCGCGGCGGTGGTGCGTCATGCAAGGCATATCGCAGACGTGGGGGGAATCGAGGTTCTGGGACTGGGCAGCGATTTTGACGGTATTGACACACATGAGGAACTGCCGGGGGCGGAAAGCATGGGAAGGCTGTGGGATGCCATGAAAGCGGCCGGTTTTACGGAAAGAGAGCTGGACCTGGTTTTTGGCGGAAATGTGCTGAGGGTATATGGTGACACCTTAAAGAAATAATGATGTAATGACCACAGAGAAAAACATAATGCCGCAAAGCGGAGGAATAGAATGAGAACCTTTGAGGAATTGGAGCAGCTTTTTGGAAAAAGTGAACAGGCTTATATAGTGACGACATTACCCTTTGCGGAGGATGCTGTTCTGGTGTACGGAAATACTGCCGCCGCAGCCCTGGCGGGAATCAATATGAAGGAAATAGCGGGACGCAGGGTGAGGGATCTGGGCAGACAGTGGAAAGCCAAGAGGCATAGGTACAGCTCTGTTTTTGACGGTGACCTTTGTCTTACCGTGATCGTTGACATGGCGGAGGCAGAGATCAGGGCGGAGGAAGCCTATGAGGATTACCGCAGGAATATGGAGAGTGCGCTGGCGGCAGCCAATGAGGCAAATCAGGCGAAAACCAAGTTCCTGTCGGAAATGTCCCATGACATTCGTACGCCGATGAACGCTATTGTGGGTATGACGGATATTGCGCTGAAATATGTGGAGGACAGTAAGCGGACGGAGGACTGCTTAAAGAAGATCAAGGTTGCATCAGGCCATCTGATGGGCTTGATTAACGAGGTGCTGGATATGTCCAGAATTGAGAGCGGTAAACTTACTTTAAATCTGGAGGATTTTCAACTGACGGATTTGCTCCACTCTATTATGATTGTTATGAAGCCTCAGGCCGAAAAAAAGGGGATTTGCTTTCGGCTGGAGCCAGGTGAAATTCTGTACGAGAATCTGCAGGGTGATGCCATGCGTCTTCAGCAGATATATATTAATCTCTTATCAAATGCCATTAAATATACGCAGAACGGCGGAGAGGTGTGCATGAGGCTGCACCAGGAGCAGGGAGAAAACGGAAGTGTCCGTCTTATGGCTGAAGTGGAGGATAATGGCATCGGTATGACGCCGGATTTTGTGGAGCATATTTTCGATCCCTTTGAGAGAGAACGAAATACTACCTTTAGTAAAATCGAGGGAACCTGCTTAGGAATGAGAATTACCAAGAAACTGTTGGAAATGATGCAGGGTGACATCCGGGTAGAGAGCAGGAAAGGAGAAGGCAGTAAGTTCAGTGTAACCCTGCAGTTGGAGCTTTCGGATAAGGGAACGGCTTTTGAAAAAAATTCTCTGGCGGGGCGGCGGGTGCTGGTATTGCAGGGAGTGGAGGAAAAGCTGGAGCAGCTTCCGGGAATTCTGCGGCGGTTTGGCATGGAGGCAGATGTGGCTTCCTGCGGCATGGCGGCGGTGGATTTGATCAATGATGCCGCCATTGAGGGAGTGGATTATTTTGCAATGCTTACCGGCAGCAGGCTGGCGGATATGGAGATTTCTCTGTTTCTGCCGGAGATCCGCGCGAGAATGGGAAAGGACTTTCCCATATTACTTTTGTCCGAGAGCGACTGGTCTGAAGCGGAATACCTGTTGAAACAGGCCGGTGTGACCTCCTTTGTTCCGCTGCCGCTGTCGGAAGGCCGTCTGGCCCAGGCGCTGTATGCCTGCACGGAGGAAAGCAGAAACAATCAGGCACAGGCGGGAAGCAAACCGGAAAAAAGTTATCAAAACAGCCGTATTCTTTTGGTGGAGGATAATGAGCTGAACATGGAGATTGCTCTGGAAATCTTAGGCAGCACGGGCGTACAGATTGATACGGCATACAACGGCCGGGAAGCGGTTGATGCCTTCAGGGGGAAGCCGGAATTTTATTATAAACTGATTTTTATGGACATTCAGATGCCTGTCATGGACGGATTGGAAGCCACAAGGCAGATAAGGGCCATGGAGAGGGCTGACGCGTCTGCGGTAACAATTGTTTCCATGACTGCGAATGCTTTTGCGGAAGACAGGCAGCGGTCCATTGAGGCAGGGATGAACGCCCATATTACCAAACCGCTTGATGTGGAACAGTTGTTGGAGTGTCTTGACCGGTGGTGCGGGAGGTAAGTATGCAGCAATATCAGGAAGAATACATTGCAAATTCCAAGAAGGTCATAGAACTGATGCGCGGCAGAGAAGCCGCCGGGCTGCAGCCGGAAGAGGCGGACTGCCGGATGAGGCAGAAAAGCCGGGCAGTGCGGGAACTGCGGGAAAGAAACACCAGGATCCTGAGGGAAAACCTGATTCCGACACTGGATGATATTCTCACAGCCGGCCGGGTGGACCTAGATTCCCTGGTGGAGTTTGCGGATACGTTGATGCGGCTGGGACTGGATGCCGGTGTGCGTTATTATGTTTGTAAGGCTCTTGTTTCATTTGCAAGAGTAAAGGAGGAACGAAACCTGCTGATCAAGGAGCTTTATATGACCGGTATGGCGCTTTTTGGTCTCAAGAATACTGCGGGAGGCGGAAACGACGGGCAGTTTTGCTGGAAGATGCAGCTGGTGTTTGGCGAGGCGGCTGGCTATATTCGAGTTTATGATGAAATAGAGGATGTGGAAACAAGAGGTTATATTCACCGTTCCATGGGAAATCTTGCATTGGGAATAACCGGATATGACGGCAAATCGGCGGAGCGGAAGATGGAGGTGATCAGGCGCTCTCTGCAGGTATTAACGGACCCTGTATTTCAGCGGAAAACACCGGAGCTGCCCTGGGATACCTATATTTACAAACAGCATCAGGAGCGGACTACGTTGATGGAATATCTGCGCAGCGGAGAGGTTACGGCAAAGATTGTCGGTGAGGTTATGGAATCCGCTCAGTTTGTCTATGAGACACAGATGGAAAATGCAAGGGAAAAGGGAATGCCGCTGGAGGTGCGGTGGATCCAAAATTATTACGCAGCCTCTTATTATTGCGGAGTGTATGCCTTGCCGGAGCTTTTACATAAGCTGGAGGAGATCTACGCATCCGTATCTTTCTCTGACTACAGCGCCAACGGAATGTATGGCAATATTTATCTTCCGCAGTTTTATTCTGTTTATGTGTCCAAGGACGCGGAGCTTATGGAGAGAAAGAGGCCGGTGGTGCTGATGATGTACCGCCGGGTGGCGGAATATTTAAAGCATGTGCCGCTGGGAGATGACAGGGATAAGCTGTTCTTTTATGTGAGAGGCAGCCTGGACGCATATATAGAGTACCCGGAGGACAATTGTTTCCTGGATTATGTGAAGGAAGTGATCGCAGGCAGACGGCCGGAAGCGTTTGAGCATTCCTGTCGGGTGGCGGAGACGGCTTTGCGTATTTTGGATGTGATGATGGCGGAAATGCCCGGGCAGCTTTTGGGTGTCCGGGGAATCCGGGATGTTCGAGAACTTATGGAGCGCAGAGATGAGATCAAGAGATTTTTGCATGATTGCTGCATTCTGCGTAATGTGGGAAAGCTGAAGATGCTGGAGCTTTATGAGGTATTGGGCAGGAGCTGGCTTGCGGAAGAAGAGGAAATGCACCGCTCTCATCCGTCCCTTGGGGGACAAATACTGGCAAGATGCGATTCTACAAGGGATCTTGCGCGGGTGGTTCTTGGGCATCACAGGTGGTATGACGGACAAGGAGGCTTTCCGCAAGAGTATCATCGGGAAGAAGAGCAGGATGCCGTGCTGGCGGATATTGTCAGCGTTGCGGATTTCATGGAAAAGGGCCGTGACCTGGAGAGAGGCAGCAGGGCGGAAGGAACCTGCCCGGCGGAAGGAACCTGCCCGGATGAGCTTTTACGGCAGTTGAAATCTTTCAGCGGCACCCGGTTTTCACCCTGGGTGGTGGAGGCGGCAAAAAAAGTGTTGACAAAGGACATTTAATCTCTTATAATGCAAATAATTTCATAGTTCAAGTGATTGATCAAAAAAGCAGTGACAAGAAAAAGTAGCAGATAGTGGAACATACAGAAAGCGGCCGGCTGATGAGAGGCGCATGGGAAGCTATATGTGAATACATCTTTGAGCTTCACACCGAATTCCAGAGCGGATAGTAGGCTGTGACGGTTCCCGCATCCGTTATCGTGCTAGGGTATAAGCTGTGGCAGGCCGTACCCGAAGAGGCAGGCAGTGTGAGCTGTCTGTGAACATTAGGTGGTATCGCGAGGCTTTCGGGCTCTCGTCCTTTTGAAAGGACGGGAGCTTTTTTTGCGCCTAGGACAGCGTTCTTCCGGCCCTGCGGCAGTTTGGCAATTGTTTGTGCCGGCTGCACCGGCATGACGGTAAGGGCGAGAAGAATTTCTAAGCCGGAAA
Source organism: uncultured Acetatifactor sp. (assembly GCA_964486095.1). Taxonomy (GTDB): domain Bacteria; phylum Bacillota; class Clostridia; order Lachnospirales; family Lachnospiraceae; genus Acetatifactor. The sequence continues at coordinate 6,218 of CAZAMX010000049.1, forward strand.
GCTTACAAAAAACAGAAAAGGAGAGCAGATATGAAAAAAAAAGAATCTTTGAAAATGGAAAATTCGGAGAACACAGGAACAGTCAGGGAGAATGGGATGGATGAGTCGCAGCTGGCTTTATTGGTCCGTCATCAGATGCGTGTCGTCAGACAGGGGGCGGAAAGCTTAATCGGGGAGGAAGAGCTGGAAGAGAAGCTGAGGCACAGTATCCTAACGGGGAAACCGTTAACTGTCAAATTCGGAATGGATCCCAGCGCTCCGGACATACACCTGGGCCATGCGGTGGCTTTGCGGAAGCTGAAGCAGCTTCAGGATTTAGGACACAGAATTGTGGTGGTGATCGGAGACTTTACGGGAAAGATCGGGGACCCTACCGGTAAAAACAAAGGGCGGAAAGCCCTCACGGACAGGGAAGTACTGATTAACGCCCAGACATATCAGGAGCAGATATTCCGCATTTTAGACAAGGACAAAACCCAGGTAAGGTATAATGGGGAGTGGCTGGAGACGCTGGAATTAAAGGAGGTTCTGGAGCTTGCCTCCACGATCACGGTGGCTCGAATGCTGGAAAGAGATGATTTTCAAAACCGTTTTCGCAATAATATTCCCATCGGACTGCATGAGTTTTTTTATCCCTTGATGCAGGCCTATGATTCCGTTGTGCTGGAGGCCGACCTGGAGTTGGGAGGAACGGATCAGACCTTTAATATCCTCATGGGGAGAAGTCTGCAGCGGGAGAGAGGCCAGCAGCCGCAGGCGGCGCTGTTCATGCCGGTACTGGAGGGGATCGACGGTGTGGAAAAGATGAGTAAGAGCTTGGGAAATTATATCGGCGTTAAGGAGGATGCACGAACCATGTTTACGAAGGTGATGCAGGTGCCGGATGCGCTGATCGTTAAGTACTTTGAGCTGGCCACGGACATTTTGCCGGAGGAACTGGATAAGGTGAAGGAAGAGCTGGCAGACGGCGGAAATCCCAAAGACGCCAAGCTGCTGCTGGCAAGGACCATCACGGCTCTGTACCATAGTGAGGAAGACGCACAGGCAGCGGAAAACTTTTTTGCGGAAGCTTTTACCAATCGTCAAGTGCCGGAAGAGGTGGATTTACTGCAGGTGATTCTGGAAAAGGGGAATCTGCTGGACTGCGTGCGTCCCTTGGTAAACGGAGGATATGTGGGCAGCGGGGCGGAATTCCGCAGGCTGGTTTCTCAGGGGGGAGTGCAGAAAAACGGGGAGCGGGTGAAGGATATGGCGGAAACGGTCAGGGCAGGAGATGTTTTAAAGGTAGGAAAGCGAAAGTTTGTGCGAGTGGAGACAGAGATGTAGTAATAAAAACCATATAAAAAAGATAAAAAAACTATAAAATAGGATTTTGATTTATAATTCCTGTTGATATTTCATGATGTAGGTGGTATTCTTTACTCTATAATCGATACTTATGAAAGGTCTGTAAAAATGTATGAGTGAAGTGTTCCATATTATCAGCGACGGCTCCTGTGACCTGCCGGCGGAGCTTGCGAAGGAGAAAAATATCACGGTGGTTCCTTTTTATGTGTCCTTCGACGATGAGCATTATCTGAAGGAGAATGTGGAGATCGGTATCAGGGAATTTTATCAGCAGATGGTGGACAGGAAGGGTGTGTATCCGAAATCCTCCATGCCCTCTGCTCAGGATTATGAAGATGCTTTCAGGCCCTTTGCGGAGGCGGGGACGCCGGTGATCTGCATCTGTATCACCACGAAATTCAGCGGTTCCATGCAGTCTGCAGTGAATGCAAGGCAGGCGCTGCTGGAGGATTATCCAAACGCGGAGATCACGATCATTGACGCTACCATAAACACGGTGCTGCAGGGGCTGTATGTGCTGGAAGCAGTAAAGCTGCGTGATGCAGGAGTCAGCTATCGGGATGCGGCTGCGCGGCTGGAAGAGATCAAGGGCACGGGCAGAATATTTTTTACGGTGGGCAACATGGAATATTTAAAGCATGGCGGACGCATCGGCAAGGTGGGAGCGCTGGCGGGAAGCGTGCTGGATATACGTCCGGTGATAACGCTTAAAAAAGGCGAGATATTCCCTTCGGGAATCGGCAGGGGAAGAAAGCGCAGCACCGCAAAGGCTACGGACCTGCTGTTGACCTATTTGAAAAAGAGCAGACTTGGAATCGACTGCTACAGCATTGTGATCGGCTATGGTTATGACATAGAAGAGGGGAAGGAGTACCGGGACAGTGTAGTACAGGAGCTGCAGGCCCAGGGTTATGAGATAAAGGAAATTCCCACATGCCAGATCGGGGCGACCATAGGGGTACATACCGGGCCTTATCCGCTGGGAATCGGTGTCATTGAGAAAGCGATTCACGGCTGAAGCTTTTCCCATTTTTAAAGGCAGTATTTTAACAGCTCTTTTATATTAGGAAAGGCGTAATCTGCGGGGTAAGGGGTAGCCTTCATGTCGTCCGGCTGCGCTTCTCCCGTAAACACCACACAGGTATCCACACCGCCGTTGATGCCGCAGGCAATATCCGTATAGAGGCGGTCGCCCACCACCAGGGTTTCTTCCCGGGTAAAACCGGAAAACGCCAGGCACAGATCTACTACCTCACGACTGGGTTTCCCCAGATAGACAGGCTCTTTGTCCGTGGCGGCGGTAATCATGTTGCAGATGGAGCCGCAGTCCGGGATGAAACCGAAATCAACAGGACAGCGCAGATCAGGATTGGTGGCATAGAAGGGGGCATCTGTAGTCAGCAGCACCCTGGATACCTGTACCAGCTTTTCGTAATTCAGTTCGCTGTCGTATGCCACGACTACACAGTCGATGTCTCTTTCTGCGGTCTCTGTTACACAAAGTCCGTTTTGTCTTAATTCGGCCACAAAAGAAGCAGTTCCCAGTACAAATATTTTCCGATCCGCAAATTTTTTTTTCAGGAAACGAAGGGTCATAAAGCCGGATGTTATAAACTGGTCCTCCGTGGTTTCCAGAGAGAAGGCGTTACGGAACTTCTCCACATAGTCACGTCCGCTTTTCGTGGAGTTGTTGGTGATGTAATAGGTCTTTCCGCCGATGGAGTCTATATGGGAAATCAACTCGGCACTGCCCTCATAAAGAGTGTCTCCAACAGCAAGGGTGCCGTCAATGTCAAAGAGAAACAGCCTTTTATTTTTCAAGTCATTCAGTGATTTCATGTATTTTTATATGCTCCTTTATGATAGAACGTCAGCCGCAAATGGACATTTGGCCGCTTTATTCCCAAACAGGGTCATTATAACATTTTGGACAGGTTTGCTCAATATTATGTGGAGCAAAAGGATTGCAAATTATCTTTATCTGTGGTAGAATGCGGTTAGTAAGCAGAAAGGGTACCGGAAGGTGCAGGGTGAGAAAATGAGTAGTAGATAGTTTGAGAAGGAAAAGGCAGACATTTTTGGTAGAGGCCTGTTTTATGCAGGTGTGTTTGTGTATTCTGAATCAGATTATCGCGCTTATTTAAACCTTTCTGTTTTGTCCGGAGGCTTTGTTTTCTTTGGGCAATATTAGGTTTGTTTGGGACGGAGTCTGTTTGGGTTACGGAAACAGGCTTTTTTGTATGCTGTATAAAGCGGGCCTTCGGAAGGAGGCGCTTATGTTACAGGTTAAGAACGTGAGTATTACTTATAAAAAAGATTTGCGGGAGTTGGTGTCAGAATTGTCCTTTGTGTTGAACGACGGGGACAAATGCGCAATTATCGGGGAGGAAGGAAACGGGAAATCCACGCTGTTAAAATTGATCTATGACGAGACTCTGGTGGCGGGCTATGCGGACTATTCGGGAGAGATTATTTTAAATCATTCTATTCAGGGATACTTGGGGCAGGAGCTGGAGCCGGAAGAACGGGAAATGAGCGTATATGGATTTCTGTCCGCAGAGCCGAAATTTTTGGAGAGCGAGCCGAAGGAGCTGGCTGCATATGCCGGCAGGCTTCATGTGCCGGTGCCGCTTTTATACTCGGATCAGCGGATGGACACGCTGTCCGGGGGCGAGAGGGTTAAAATATGTATGCTTCGCATATTATGCAGGAAGCCGGATGTATTGCTGCTGGATGAGCCCTCTAACGATATTGATCTCAAAACGCTGCTGTGGCTGGAACAGTTTATTTTTGACTGGACGGGACCTCTGCTCTTTATTTCTCACGACGAGACACTCCTGGAGCGTACGGCCAATAAGATCATTCATCTGGAACAGATCAGGAAAAAGAAAAAGGCCAGACATACGGTGAAAGCCTTGAGCTATGAAGCCTATGTGAGCGAACGGTCGGGAGGGCTTATAAAACAGGAACAGCTGGCCAAAGCAGAACGCAGCGAGTACAGAAAGCAGCAGGAAAAGTTTTTGCGCATTCAGCAAAAGGTGGAGCATCAGCAAAATGCCATCTCCAGAGGGGATCCTCATGGGGCACGGCTTTTAAAGAAGAAAATGCACGCAATAAAAAGCATGGAGCGCAGATTCGAGAAGGACTTCGAACAAATGACGGAATTCCCCGATGTGGAAGAGGCCATATTTATGAAGTTCGGGGAAACGAAGGAATTACCCGCAGGGAAAACGGTGCTGGACCTTTTTTTACCGGAGCTAAGGGCAGGGGAGCGCGTGCTGGCCGGTAATATCTGTCTCAAGGTTACGGGGAGAGAGAAAATCTGCCTGACAGGGGATAACGGTGCAGGCAAGACCACTCTGCTGAAGATAATAGCGGCCGGGCTTTTGAAACGCACAGACATAAAAGCAGCCTATATACCGCAGAATTATGCGGATCAGGAGGGCTTTGGAGCAGCTTTGGAGATCAGCCCCGTAGAATTTCTGGCAGAGAAGGGAGATAAGGAAGAAAGTACGAAAATCCGAACTTTTCTTGGCAGCCTTAAATTTACGGCGGACGAGATGGAGCATTCGGTGCGGGAATTGTCAGGAGGACAGAGGGCAAAAATTTTACTTTTAAAGGTCTGTATGAGCGGGGCCAATGTGCTGATCCTGGATGAACCCACCCGGAATTTTTCGCCCCTGTCGGGGCCGGTGATTCGCAGACTGCTGGGCGGGTTTCCGGGGGCCATCATCAGCATTTCCCATGACAGAAAATATCTTGAAGAGGTGTGCGATAAGATTTATCTGTTGACAAAGGAA
>CAZAMX010000050.1:0-11200 GCA_964486095.1 uncultured Acetatifactor sp.
TTCTTTACTCATCGTTTTACCTCCTGAATTTCTTATATTCTTTTATATGCTTGTCCTCTTGGAATGATATTATCAATATATATATTGTATCGTCTTCTATTGAAAACAGTACTCTGAAATCTCCGACTCTTAAACGATAGCCATTTTCAATACCCTGTAATTTTTTAATATCTCCAAAAGGAATTTTTTCTATGGCCTCTCTCAAACGTTTCTTCGTTGGTTTATCAACAGAATTGATGTATTTTACTGTCTTCTTACTGTACTCAATTTTCAAATTCTTCACACACTCTCTTTCTCGGGTTCAGCGTTCATCTGACACCCCATATTGAGAACAAAAGATTTGGGTAAGCGCCCATTTCTGCCGGAGGCTCTGAATTTATATCTATTATATCTAAATCAATTTCATTATACATTTCTCTTGACTTTCTCCCTTAATATTTCTTCTCCCCGTACAGCTCCGCCAGCTTAACCAAAAGCTCTGTCACGATCTCCATGGACTGAACACAGGCATACTCGAAGCGGCTGTGATAATTTCCGCCGCCGGTGCAAAGATTGGGGCAGGGTAACCCCATAAAGGACAGCCTTGCGCCGTCTGTTCCGCCCCGGATGGGTGAGACTACAGGCTCAACCCCCAGCTCTCTCAGCGCTGCCATGGCATTCTCCACAAGATGAGCATGAGGCGCCAGGGCCTCCTTCATGTTGTAATAGGAATCCTGTACCACCGCATCCACGGTGCCCGCCCCGTATTTCCTGTTCAGAAAATCGGCACAGGAAAGAAACAGCTCCTTCTTCTGCTCAAACAAGGTCCGGTCATGATCCCTGATAATATAATCTGCCCTTGTTTCCTCCACGTTGCCGGAAATGCTGTCTAAATGGAAAAATCCCTCATACCCGGCGGTGTACATGGGCTTCTGAAATTCCGGCAAAAGGCTTTGAAACTCCTGAGCGATTAAGATAGAATTCACCATCCTGCCCTTTGCACTGCCGGGATGGACGCTGCGCCCATGAACCACCAGCCTGCCGGAGGCAGCGTTAAAGGTCTCATCCTCCAGCTCCCCCAACTCTCCGCCGTCAACGGTATAGGCAAAGTCCGCGCCAAACAGCTTTACATCAAAATGATCCGCACCGGCTCCGACTTCTTCATCCGGCGTAAAGCCCAGACGTATCTTGCCGTGCCGGATATGGGGATGCTTAAGCAAATACTCGGCAGCCGCCATAATCTCCGCCACTCCTGCCTTGTCATCCGCTCCCAGAAGGGTGGTTCCGTCCGTGACGATCAGATCCTTCCCCCGAAGCCTTTGTACCTCCGGAAAATCCTCCGCCCGAAAGATAATATTTTCCTCCTGATTCAGCACAATATCTTTTCCGTCATAATTCTCCACAATGCGGGGCTTTACCTCAGCCCCGGTCACTGCCGGAGATGTGTCCATATGAGCGATAAAGCCCAGCACGGACCCATCCTCGCAGCCTTCAGCAGCCGGGACGGAGGCATATACATAGCAATGCTCCTTATCATATGTGATCTCCGATGCGCCCATGGCTTCCAATTCCGAAACCAGCACTTTTGCCAGCTCATGCTGCTTTGCCGTACTGGGAGTGGCTGTGGATGCCTCATCGGACTGAGTGTCTATCTTAACATAGCGTAGAAATTTCTCGATTGTATTTGACATTGCTATATTCTCCTTTCATAACACGCTTTCGCGGTTATCATTATATCATGTCTCCGGTTCTATCTCAATTCCTTTTTGACGACTGAATGCCCTTCCTGCAACAAACAGCATTGTTACCCTTCCTTCTTTTGTCAGCCGTCCGGATCTCCCGGCAGATCCCTCCTGACAAAACCAGCACACAAACCAGGTTGGGTACTGCCATCAGTCCGTTACAGATGTCCGAAAAATCCCAGACCATCTGTAAAGGACACATACAGCCCACAAAAGCCATCAGTCCATAGACAAAGCGATACAGCAGATTATATTTGGTTCTTCCCTTCATGAGAAACTCAAAAGCTCTCTCTCCCTGATAGGCCCAGCCCACGATGGTGGCAAACGCAAAAAGTACAATACAGACTCCCATAAACTTCTCTCCGAAGTCTCCCAGCACGGTGCGAAATGCCGCAAGCGTCAGACCGGCCCCGGTCAGGGCAGTCCCTTCCGCCTCCCCCAGGACTCCCGATGCAGCTAAGGCAAGCCCGGTGGCAGTACAAATAACCACCGTATCCAAAAACACACCCGTCATGCTGATATAACCCTGCTTTATGTAATCCTCCGTATTTGCTGCCGCCGCCGAAATGCCTGCGGCTCCCAAGCCTGCCTCGTTGGAAAAGATTCCTCTGGAAACGCCCCAGCGCAGGGACTGAAAAGCAGTTGCCGTCACATGGCCAAACAAGCCTCCCGATACCGCCTGCGGACAAAAGGCTGCCGTTATGATCCCGCCCAGGGCCATGGGCAGATTCCGCCAATGAAACAATATTACTACCAAGGTTCCCGCCATATAAAGAATCCCCATAAAAGGCACCACTACCTGCGTCACCTTCCCGATCACGCCGATTCCTCCCAGCACCACCAGCACCGTAAGCACCGTCACCACCAGCCCGGTCTTTGCTCTGGGCACCGAAAATGTAACTGCCAGCGCATCGGCAATGGAATTGGACTGGGTCATGTTTCCCATGCCGAAGGAAGCAAACACCGCAAAGACCGCAAAGCAGACCGCCAGTGCATGCCCTGTCCTCCTGTTGGGGAAAGCCCTCTCCATAACATACATCGGCCCTCCTGCGGTCTGTCCCTTCTCATTCTTTGACCTGTATTTTACAGATAATGTACTCTCCACCAGTTTGGTAGCCAGCCCCACAATGCTGGCTGCAACCATCCAAAACAACGCCCCCGGACCGCCCAGAGCCATAGCCGTAGCCACACCGATAATATTCCCTGTTCCGATAGTAGCCGCCAGCTCCGTTGTCAGAGAAGAAAATGACGAAACCTTACCCTCGGACAAAGTATTTCTTCTTTCATCCTGCTCCTTTTTCCCTTTCTCGCGCCCCAAGGCACAGAGTAACGCATATCGTAGATTATGTATGGGCAGAAGCTTCAGCCGCAGCATCAGATAAACTCCCGTCCCCAGCAGCAGCACCAGCAGCCAGGGCCCCCAGACCAGCTCATCTGCCCGTTTTATCCATTCAGACATAAAAATACCCCTGTACTCTTTTCTTAAATATATCCGTACAGGGGTAAAACTATGCCTTAACAATATGTTCAGTTTTCCATAAATACCGGTACTCTCTCAAAAATCTCCGGAAAGCCGAATATCACATCCATATATCGAGTTCCCCATTTACTATAGACCCTGATCTTCCCGTTTAACCGAAAGCAGAGTTCCATCTGATTTTCACCATAGGGAAAATAAAAACTCATGTTATCGTCCTCCGCATCAATCTTCCAGTATAAACTCTCCAAAACAGCCTTGATTTCTTCCACATCATACTCTGCGGTATCCGTCCGGTATAACAAGCTCTCGTCTACGGCATCCCAATTTTCCTCTACCTGTATCCTGCCTTCGCCGTTATATTGAATACTGCCTCCGTCATTATATTGAATATTGTCATCACCATATTTATAAACAATGTATTCATATCCCATTTTTGCCAAATAGTTCCGCATTCCATCCAGCTCCGTTAATCCGCCAAAATATTCACAGAATTGAATGCACCACTCCCACATGATTCCATCCCACTCTCCGGTATCATAAATTCCATAAGTATCCGTCAAACCGTCCAGAAGCCCGGTATATTCTGCCAGTCCCTTTTCGCTCAACGGATAACCGCTGAAATCTGTCCTTACCCCGTAAATATCGCCGGTTTCCCCGTCCAGCAACAGCCTGACCACTGGGTTTCCCTCTATTCCCAGCTCTATATACCATAGAATAAAATTAACCCCTCCCGCGAAATCATCCCCGTAAATAACGCATCGCTTCCAATCCAACAGCTCATAAGAAAACACTTCCTCCGGCAGCACCCCCAGGCTCCAGACTAACAATAAAAATCCCACCGAATCATACCAATAATTTTCCAGCCAATCCCTGATTTCCAAGGTTATTTCCATATCCTGCACCGATACGTAATACTGCTCCCCCTCTGCCAGCCCTGCCGCGAATCGCGCCAGCCTTTTGTAAAGGTTTGTCTCATAACCGGTATTAAAAGACGTTACGTCTACTTCCTCCGGACTCTTAGTCACTATTTCCCGACACTTTATATTATCCTGCATGGCAAAAACGATCTTCGGCCCAATAAAAGCGGCGCTAACCAGCAGGAGCAGACCCAGCACCCCCAGAATATATCCTAAAGCAGTACTTTTTCTATATTCCCTTTTCTTTCTTCCTTTCTTTAATTCCATCCTAACCGCTCCGCTCTTTTTCGGCGCTGTTGTAAGCCTGCCGCTTTTTCCTGACTGCCTTCTCGGTTCTTACGTCTGCCTCTTCCATGGGGAACAGCACCTTCATCACCGTTCCCTCGCCCAACCGGCTGTCTATCTTTAAAGTCCCTCCGTGAAGATAGATAATTTTATGGCAGAGAGCCATACCGATGCCGGCTCCGCCTTCCTTTCTCGAACGGGATTTATCCACCATGTAAAAAGCTTCTGTGATGCGCCCGATTTCCTCCCGTGGAATTCCCCTTCCGTTGTCCACCACCTTGACCTCATAGGCTCCGGGCAATACCGTGCCTTTCAACAGGATAAAGCCTTCCTCTCCCTTATCCATTGCTTTAACCGCGTTGTCCAGCAAATTATAAAAAAGAGAAAGCAAAAGTTCTTCATCTCCGTAAATAATACCCCTGTCCATTTCCACCTTCCCCTTAATTCCCTTCTGTTCCCAGATAGGTCTTACGGTGGCCCGAATATTTTCTTCCAGACGCCGGGTTTGTACCGGCTTAAACCGAAGCGGATTCTTATCCATGCTCACCAGATCAAGAAGCTTGTGGGATAGGCTTTCCAGCCGTCTTCCCTGACTGTAAATGTAATAGGTACTCTCAGCCTGCTCCTCCGGACTCAGCTTCATGGTATTGAGCATATCCGCATAGCCGATGATGGAAGTCAGCGGTGTTTTCAGTTCATGAGCAAAAGCAGCCGTAAAGTCCTCCTTTTGCTTTGCCTCCAATATCTTCGCCTCCATCTGCTCCACCAACTTGTCCGCCATACGGTTAAAATCCCGGGCCAGCTGTCCGATCTCATCGCTGCTTCGGTTACTGCTGCGAAGCTCAAAATTTCCGTCCGCAATTCGTCTTGCGGTTCGTCCCAGACTACGGATGGGTCTTGTAATATACCTTGACAATATATAGATACACACCCCCCCCATTGCCAAAAATACGCTTAATACAATGCGGTACTGTGTGACCATGCCCTGCCTGATCCCATAAATTTCCGTCAGCTCCCGGCTCATTCCCAGATAAAGCGGCTTCTCGGTTTCCGCTTTCATAACGTTAATCAAAAAAAAGCCCTCTTCCGTGCGGCTGACCTTATAATACCAGCCGCTTATCCCCCTGAGCGCCTCTCTGAAGCTTTCCGCCTCTTCCTGAAGTCCGTTTCCGGCGACATACTCTTCTCCATAAACCCAGGCTTCATCATCTAAAACAAAGCAATGACTTCCGTCACGTTCCACATTATTTAAGATGCTGTCCAGCGTACGACCCACAGCATAATCTTCTCCATACTCCACAGTGGAACGGTAACCCATCTCAAACAATATCCTGAACATCCTGCTCTCGCTGATTCCCCGTTCGATCTCCCTGTCCAGCAGAGCGGAAAAATCCGATGAGAGCATCCAGATGCCAAACAGGGTAAAAATCAGGGTCAGTAATGCAGTTGTAGTCAAAAATAATTTATCTGCAAACTTCAAAGTTAATCTCCAAACCGGCATGATCCCTTGACCGGCACCCTTATTCTTCCTTTGTACCCTCCAGTCTGTAACCCACCTTATAGACCGCTACGATCTCCTTATCCCAGCCAAGCTTTTTTTTCAGCCGCTGGATATGCAGATCCACCGTCCTGCTCTGCCCCATGTAATCACCGCCCCAGACCGACTCATACATAGTCTCCCGGTAAAGCGCGATGTTCTGATTTCTGGCAAGCAGAAGCAGCAGGTCAAATTCCTTCATGGTAAGGGGGATCTCCATTCCGTTTTGGGTAACTGCCCTGGAGGCAGTGTCGATGACCACATCATGAACCTGAAGCACAGTCTCTTCCTTGTGATACCGCCTCAGTACAGCCTCCACCCTGGCAAGCAGCTCCACAATTTCAAAGGGCTTTGTCAGATAATCGTCCGCTCCCATTTTCAGCCCCTTTACCTTGTTATCAGTACTTCCTAACGCAGTCAGAAAAATTACCGGCAGCTCAAGTGTTCTGGCATAATCCATCAGTTCGTATCCGTTGATCCCCGGAAGCATGATGTCCAAAAGTACCAGGTCAAAGTGTCCGCTGTCCATCAGGTCCGCGGCCTTCTCTCCGTCCGGTGCCCAGACACACTCATAACCGGCCCTGCACAGGTTCATCCTGATCAGCCTGGCAATGGGCTCTTCATCCTCCGCAATCAAAATCTTTATCATGTGCATTCACCCCTTCATGCTTCTTTCATCCGCAACGAATGAATTATATATCAAACTTGTATCGGACTTGTATCTGTCTTTTCTTCCTCCGCTTCCATAAAATACATGCGGGAGCCGAAGTCCTGGAAAAACCTGACCTGATCGTTGTACCCCGTAGAGGCAAAAGCCGCCTTCAGCTTGACTCCGTGATACATCAGCTCGTCTCCCCAGACCATGCAGTCCTCCGTTTCCCCGTCCATCTTTACAAATCTGGATAGCAGATTATGAGTCAGAGAATCCTGCTTAACGTGGATCGGTGAAACCAGATTCACAAGATCGCCAAAGTCCTTTAAATTATATTTCAGGATTCTGTTATAAAAATGATAACAGCTTTCCTCATCCAGCCCCTTTGCCAGATAACAGGAAAAAGACATATTCGGAACCACCAGCTTCTGCAATAGCAAACCCACTGCTTTTTTCCGGTCGGGAGACACACAGGTCCATTCCAGCAGATTCCCGCCGCCTGCTCCGATGGCCGTCTGACCGCCGGCCTCCGTATCTGCTTCGAAGCTCCTTCCCCGATAAAAACTGCCGAACTGCAGCACTTCACGCCACTGCTTATACAGAGCAATCTGCCCTTTTACCGCCAGGAAATCCTCCTTTTTCATGTCACAGAAATTACACTCATAACCGCAGATTCCGAAAGCCGCCACCTGAAACCGGGTTTCAAGAGGGGTGATTCTTAGGGTTTGATGATTGGGACAGGAGGAAACGTGGGCGCTGACCGTAGACATAGGATAACCGTAGCTGTAGCCGTTTTGGATCTCCGCCCGGCAGAGGGCATCCGTGTTATCGCTGGCCCAAATCTGCGGGAAATAACAAAGAATCCCCAAGTCAAAGCGGTTGCCTCCTGAACTGCAGCCCTCAAACAAAATATGAGGAAAAGCCTCCGTCAGCTCCCGCATGCAGCGGTACAGCCCGCACACATACCGATGCAGCATTTCTCCCTGACGCTCCGGCTCAAGATACCCGGAATAAACATCCGAAAAAATCCGGTTCATGTCCCATTTTACATAGGAAATATCCGCCGCAGAAAATACTCCTTTCATTTCCCTGATGATAAAGTCCTGCACCTCAGGATTAGCCAGGTCCAAAATTCGCTGATTTCTGCCCTCCGAATGGCCCTTGCCCGGCAATGCCGCACCCCAATCTGGATGAGCCTCATAAAGCCTGCTTTTCACATTCACCATCTCCGGCTCCACCCAGATACCGAAGTCCAGTCCCAGGGCCTTTACCTTATCACAGATTCCCTTTAATCCTCCGGGAAGCTTTTTCAAATTAACCTGCCAATCTCCAAGAGAGCTTGTGTCATCTGTGCGTTCTCCAAACCAGCCGTCATCCATGACAAAGAGTTCGATCCCCGCCTCCTTCCCTGCTCTTGCCAGATTAAGAAGTCTTCTCTCATTAATGTTGAAATATGCGGCTTCCCAGCTGTTTAACAGCACCGGCCTCGCCTTCCGCTTCCAGGTTCCCCGGACAATATGCTCCCTGACAAAGCGGTGCATACATTGACTCATGCCGTTAAAGCCCTGATGAGAAAACGCTGCCACTGCCTCCGGCGCCGAAAAAAACTCTCCCGGCAAAAGCCTCCAGGAGAAGGATTGGGGATTCATGCCCGCCACCAGCCTGGTCTTGCCAAAGCCGCTGACCTCTGCCGCCTCATAGTGGTTCCCGCTGTAGATCAGATTGATCCCCCAGCACTCTCCAAAGTCCTCTGTGGTATGCTCCCTTGACAGCATCACAAAGGGATTTGCCCTGCTGGAGGAAATACCGGCAAAGGAAGCGTTCACATGCTTTCCCGCCCGCACCTTAACATCCGTGCGTTTCATCTCCCTGGCCCAGCTGCCGTTAAAGGAAGTAAAGTTAAGATCCGCTCCGGTAAAATCCAACTGTATGCTCATCAGACGTTTTATCTCCACCGTCTCCATGCTGTCATTGATCAGCCTGGCGCTTCTGGTGATCACATCACACTCCGGATAAACACAGTAATGAAGCTCCAGCGTCAGCCCGTATCCCTGATCCTTCAGTTTAAGCGTCAGATGTTCCACCTTCCCGTTTTCGCTGTAGGAGCCGGGCAGTAAAGCATCCTCCGGCTTACGATCCGAAATTTCAAAGGAATCATAGAGAAAATCGGATGTAAAGCTGCCGTCCGCATGTACCACCTCAATAAATGGCTCCCGGATGTCTCCCTTGCCATGGGAAGACATTTCCAGACAAAGATCCTCCAGCCCCAGATTCTTATGCTCGTTATCATACCAGATCCCATTGCCCGGAGCAAACGGATGCTTTTCCCGCAGAGCCTCCGTATCCCGGAAACGAATTTTCCGCCCGTAATACAGATGCTCTAAGTGCCCCGTGTCCATGACCTCAAAAAGATAGGAGGTTTTGTCCGTCTCCAGCTGAAACACACCGTTTTTCTCTGTAATCATAACTCCTCCCGAAAATACTTCCGTATAAGCTTTCGTCTTGAGCGGCAAATGATTCCTGTACACACATAAATCATTTGCATTTTATCATAGTTTATCACAAACTGTAAATATTCGGCCGGTAATATTTCTGCTCACCGCGGAATTTGGAAAAACCGTATCCCCTTTACAAGCAGGAGATATTGTCCGTGAAGAGCTGGCTCCTTATTTTGCCGGAAACTGCTCTGCGGAAGAAGCTGCCGGGAAACTGGATAACAGGGTGCAGATTTACTTAGACGAGCGTAGGTAAGGATTATCCCGCTTTATTTCAGCCACTTGCTGCCCTCTCTGGGAACCCAGATTGCAAAGGTAACGGTGCCGTCCTCATTTAAAGTATACCTTTTCAACAGCACTTCCTCCATCCCGCCTGTACCCACGTCACGCTGTATGAAGTCCGTTATCTCGCCGCCCCGGAAAAACCAGTCTGCCTTAAAACTTGTGTCTTCGGTGTCGGCGCCGGATAAGGACTCGTCAAAGGAAACCCTGCCCTCCCCGTCAGGCGCCTTTGTCTGCACGGTTTGTTCCAGCCTGACGCAATACTGCTCTATGTTATCCGACGTAATCTGCTCCGCCCATTCTGTGGCTTCTTTATAGGCTTCCCTGCTCTCCGGCGAAAGTCTATCGTACGGATCCTCTTCAATACCGTGGGCGGCTTCCTGCGTATCCTTTCCTTGCTTATTCATTTCCTGCAAAAGATTTCCGGCCTTTTCGGGATCCGCCTTCGAAGGATCAATATGCAGCTCAAATAACGCATTCAGTCCTTCATACCCGTCATTTCTAACAATTTCACCCTCCGCCTCCTTCCAGTCGTAAAGCCCTTTTTGGTAAAAGGTCGTATCCGTCACGCACACATACAGGTTCTGATCTGCAAAATATTCTATATTATCGCATTCCGTCAGGCGATAAAGTATACCGTCCTCCACATACTGCCCGTAATTTCCTGCCCAATACAGCACATTATTGTCTTTCGGATTCAGACTGCCAATCAGCGGCGATACAAAGAAATCTTCCGCTTCCGCGTCCACAGGTCTGCCGTCCTCCCTGCTGACGGCCACAGCAAGATAGGTTCTGTCACTGTGAATCGTTCCCCCTGCCATACGCTCATGTGCGGATAAATCCTCTCCGGAAACCATCCCCAGCAGAACCGCCTTATACCCTCCATAGCTCTGGGCCTCGTAAACCGTTTTATCATTGCTGTCCGAATTGTCCGCAGCAGCCTGTTCCTCAAATGCCAGCGGCAGGCCTTCCTCCCCCAGCTCTTGGGCTACCTGAGAAGCACTTCTGTACTGCCATGCGGCAAACGCAGTCATGGAGCCTGCGGCTGCCAGTGCCGCCGCGACGGCAGCGACCGCGCCCTTCTTCATGAATCTCCTGTTTTTCATACTTCCTTCCTCCTTTACCTGATCTAATATTTTCCGCTTCAGAGCCTCCCCGGGTTCTTCCTTTGGAGTAAGGGCACGCTTCAAAAGTTCGTCCAAATTATATTTCATGCTAAAACCTCCAGTTTCTTTTTCAGGATTCTTCGCGCCTGATGCAGCCGGCTCTTCACGGTTCCTTCCGGTATTCCCGCAGTTTCTGCAATCTCTGCAAGGGAAAAATCTTCCATATAGTACAACAGCACAACGGTCTTTAATTTATCCGGCAAAGTATCCACTGCCTTCCGAATCATCCGGTTTTGCTCTTCCTCCAGCATCTGTTCCTCGGCGGAGGGCCGCTGATCTCTCAGGCAGTCCTCTCCCGCTTCCTTCTCCGCCGTCTGAAACTCCGCAATACGTTTCCGCCAGGCATATTTCCGCCTTTTGTTTTTCCAGATCCGTATCGCCACCGACAGCCAAAAAGCCTTGACGTTTCCGGCAGAGTCAATGGTATCCAGCAGCTCCACTACTTTGAGACAGGCATCCTGATACAGTTCTTCCCCTTCCTGCATACTGCCGGTCACATATCTGCAAAAGGAATAAATATCCCTGCCATACACATCGATACATTTTTCCAGTTCCTGCTTTGTCATACCGCTCCATTCCAAGGACATATTTGCAACGCTGCATTCTATGAAGGAGTCATGCCCTTCACCTGTACATTGTAACATAATTCTGAAAGGTTCAGTTAT
>CAZAMX010000051.1:0-11066 GCA_964486095.1 uncultured Acetatifactor sp.
CAATCCAATAAATTTTTTAGCCACAAGTGTTACAAAAAAGCTTGACCACTACACTACATTTGTAGCGGCAGTAGTGGCCAGATGAAAAGAATTAGTCAGTGGGCTAATAGTAGAACTTTTCATGGTGCGGTTACTTATTAGCAATTTAAAAATACGGAGGGATATTATGTTTAAAAATGTAAAAAGGAAGATAATACTGGTGGCATTAGCGGTATTGGCACTTGGAAATACATTGTCGGTGGCAGCGGCCTCGGATATTGGTGTAAATTATGCGGAGTATAAGGGCTATGTAAAAAAGACGGAAGATTTGGTGACAGAGCCGCTTCACAAAACAACTCTTAGCAACGGAACAAACAGACCGGTTTTTGTTCAAGACGGCGCAAAATTATGTTCGTGGATCAATAGTTTTGTTGGTTTACGAATTACGAGTAAGGTAGATTATAACGGAGATACAATGGGACCATTTTTTATGGAATATGAGGCAGTAGTTGACATCGAAAATCCGGGGTCCCCATCGTCTACTACAATGACAGTATCCACACAGATCTTGGAATTTCGTACTACATATACAGATGGATATTGGAGCCCTGATACTTTCTAAGCTGTGATTTGTTCTTTGGCTGTATTAGGGACATTTGTCACTAATACAGCCAAGGGTGAAGAGGAAAGAGCATGGTAAAAACAGAGTTGAGAAGAGCTTTTTGCTCCAAAGCATTTTGGGCAACCTGCGCAATTACGCTGGTGCTGCTCGTCATTGGCAGCAGCGACTATCTGCCGCTTCCTTATGCTGATATTAAGATTCCAAGACAGTGGTGGATTTATTATTTTCATTGCTTTTTTTTGGGGATGAAGACACTGTTGCCCGTGTTTTATCCGATCGTGGTCATGATTCCTTATGTCCTTTCCTACCGGAGGGACCGGGACAGCGGATACAGACAGCTTATTCTGCTTAAGAGTTCACGGAAATCCTATCTGGGGGCGAAGGCACTGGCGGTTAGTGCCTCGGCTTTTGCGGCCATTCTGTTACCTTCTCTTGTCTGGATTCCTGTCTGCAAACTGCTTGGGGACACAGATTGGGATCATGCCAGAAAGTACTACGCGCATAATATTCTTTTTGCTCCCTCCTTTTATGAAGAACATGTTGTTCTGTACTGTGTGATGTACGCCTTTCATGCCGCTTTATTAGGAGCTGTTTTCGCTGTCTTTGGGCTGGGCTTAAGCGCGGTGATTAAAAACAGGTATTTGGCATTACTTCTGCCTTTTTGTTATGCTATCTTTTCATCGTCCATTCTCGCCATGCTTTTCCATAATACTTTTATCGGCTGCAGTTTTGAGGCAATGAATCTGATGCCGTTACAGACATATTATTATAAAGGAACGTATCCGTTGGGATACTGGACAGTCCCAATTTATGAGGCAGCATTGACAACGGTTGGACTTGCTTTGTTTGTGGGAGGGGATTATCATGCTGGCAAAGCTTAAGACAGAATGTGGAGAGTTCAGCTTTTGGAAAAAATGGTTGATCCAGGCCCTTTTTTCTGTTTTGGTGGCTTATGTTCACTTGGATTCTTTTATGTTTGGCTACTCGGAAGCATCCATATGCGAATATGTCGTATATTCTCTTACAAATGAAAACTATTTTTTGGTGCTGTTCCCTTTCTTGTGTCTTGCGTGGACTAGCGGAAAAAATAGGGAAGCCTGCAGGTACCCTCTTCTACTTCGATATCGAACCAGAAATGAATTCTTCTTGGTTCGATTTCTGGCAAGGGCTTTTTTTTCAATAGCCGCACTGTTGGCTCATATAGGAATTCTTTTCATCGTAGGATATTCTTTGCCAAATGCTCCACAGGGTCTTTTTGTGTCCTCCGGACATCCGGCAGGGATCATCGTCATGCAGTTTCTGAATCTTTTCTGCTATGTCTGTGTGATGATCCTGTTATATGAGTTATTGCTGGATGTGATCGGAAACGCAGTGCTGGGTGTGATGCTAACCGTGTCGGCAGCACTGATGAACCTTTTAGCGGTAAGGCTGGTGCTGGAATCGGTCGTAGTGTGGACGCCCTGGGGACATATCGCTTATAAGCTGCTTGGGCGCGAGAGACTGAACTATCGGTTTTATGGGATGTATTGGGCGTTCCTGTTGCTGCTTTTATTTTATCTGGCAGATGAATTGAACGGGAGAAGGGATTATGTTTTTGAAGAAACACGTAAGACTGATTAAAATGTTCCTGCTCTTTTGGCTGCTGGCATGGTATTCTCGATTCTTCCTGAGGGAGACAGGGGAAGAGTTATTGATCTCTATGTGGAATCGCACATTCCATGAATTTGGGCCTGACTGCATTTATTGGATAACTATGCGTTTAACTGCATGGATTTCTATTTATTTACATTTGTTACGCCTGGAGAGTGGATTTTCCGTTTATCTTTTTTTAAGGCAAAGAAGTTATGGAAGAATATTTACTGCTACCTATATAGAGTGTATCGGAATGACTGTATGCTATTATGGCTTTGGAACGCTGATTATGGCTGTCTGCCATGGGGTGGCACTGCCGGGCATTGATGCAGGCAGCCTGCTGCGGCAGGCTGGTCTGCCGCTGATTCTGATGGAAGAAGGATTGGAGGTCCTGAGTTTCTGCCTCGCCGCATATGTAGTACACTGCTTTTTCAGAAAGGCAGAGGCAGGTTTTTTGGCGGTTCTTGCGAGCAGGCTAATTTTAAATTTTGTAACGGGCGGGGCGCGGCCCGGATTGCCCATTCAGCTTGCAACCAATTTGGAGCTGACGGTTTTGGTTTTTTTTATGGCATTTCGTGATTTCACGGAGAAGTTTATAGACGGATAGACAAAGAGACGAGCAGAGAACGATGGGACGGACAAAGGTAAGAGTGGAAGGAAACGGGCAGTAAGGAGAAAACAGTAGATATGGGTGGAGAAAAATATATGGGTGGATCCCCAATTGCGGGTGGAGCAGAAAGTATTGGAAAAGCAAAGAACATGGAAAAATCAGAAAGCATGGTGCGGTTGGAGCATGTAAAGAAGGCGTATAAGGGCAATGTGCTATTTACGGATCTGAATCTTTCGGTGAAGCGAGGAGAAAGCTGTGCCATTATAGGAGTAAACGGATCGGGCAAAAGTGTGCTGTTAAAAATGGTCTGCGGACTGGTGCGGCCAGATGAAGGAGAGGTCACTGTGGCGGGGGAAAGAATCGAAAAAGGGAAATTCCCGCAAAATATAGGAGTGATTTTGGACAATGCGGGATTTTTACCAAATGAAACGGGACTGCAAAATCTCTCTATCATAGCCGGAATCTTAAAGAAGGTGAGAAAAGAAGATTTGGAGGCTGTCATGCGGCTGGTGGGGTTGGATCCTGCGTCCAAGGTCAAGGTTGGGAAGTATTCCTTGGGTATGAAACAGCGTCTTGCCATTGCTCAGGCATTGATGGAAAAACCGGAGCTTTTGATTCTGGACGAGCCTTTTAACGCCATTGATCAAGAGACGATACAGGATTTTCGCTCTTTGCTGGAACGTCTGAATGCGGAAGAAGGGGTCACGATTCTTATGACTTCGCATCATCAGGAGGATATACAGGGATTGTGCAAGAGTATTTATCAGATTGAGTCAAAAAATCTGGAGAAAATAGAATTAATGGAAAGAGAGGGTTACCGCCAACTCACTTGAACATGGCGCTAACTTATCATAATCCTAAAGAGGTTATGCGGCAGTTATAGTTTTTTCTTAAAATGCCTATGACATTAGCATGACATAAGAGCAATTTGAAAAGGGCTGTCTTTTGTTGGGCAACCCTTTTCTGCTGCCGAAATATATTTTTTGGAGTAAGTGTTTTTGAATTTTTATGCGTATTATATATGACCGGTCAATCAAAGTAACTGTTTGGAAGAGGGGTGTCGCATTGAATGACAAAAAGATAATTGAAGGGATTATCCGGCGGGATGAGCAGCTATTTGCATTTGTCATACGGAAATATTCCGGGCTTCTCTGGAAAATTGCCGCGTCGGTTTTAATCAATGCAGGTTCCGCTCAGGATGTGGAGGAATGCGTAGCGGATGTATTTATTTATCTGTGGCAGAATCCGGAGAAATATGATTCCGATAAAGCAAAGCTGTCTTCCTGGCTTTCCCTGGTGACAAGGTCCCGGGCAGTGGACAGATACCGCCGGATCGCCGGGAAGAAGGAATTGCCGCTGGAAGAGGCCGCAGTACATAGCCTGGGATATGCGGAGGCCGCAGAGGCAGATGAGGAACAGGAAAGGCTGCGGTTCTGTATGAACAGGCTGGAAGAAAATGAAAAAGAACTGATTTTAAGAAGGTACTATTATGAGCAGAAGCCGGCGGAGATTGCGGTTGCGCTGGATCTGCCAAAGAAGCAGGTGGAAAACAAACTGTACTATGTAAGGCAGAAGCTAAGGAAAATGATGGAGAATAAGGAAGGAGACGAGGCATATGGAGGAATATAGCAGAAAACATCTTAGAAACATACAGGTTATTGTGCAAAAGGAAACAGGAGCGGCTGTTGCGGCAGGAAAAAAGGCTATGGGGCAAAGAGGCAGGAAAATGGTGCTTGTAGCGGGCTGTTTATTGTGTTTTTTGGTATTAGGCGCCTTTGCGTATGCGGAATTTTCGGATTTGAACGGGGATGATGCGGGGTTTGCGGCGGTATATCAGGGGGACGGCAGGTTTGAGATCATTATTGTTAATAATTCAGACCGGAAGCTGAAGCTTCAGGACCGGGTGAGGGTGATGCAGTGGTCAACCGGTAAAGAGGTAGACGGGGATCTGGGGAAGATCAAAATGGAGGTTTCGGAAATAGCGCCTCATTCTCAGGGAATTGCTTCGATTGACCTGTCGGCAGGGTATGACATTAAGGCGATGGAAGAAAAGTTGTCGGAGGGAGATTCCTATTATTTTGTTCTGACCAATCATTATTTTGCCTTCGGACAGGACTGGATGTGTTTTTTTGACTTTGATTTGGAGCAGACAGAGGATGTGAAAGCCCGAATATTAGAACGCATGGAGAAGCGAGAGGCGGAGAAGGAAAAGGCTGTGGAACAGCGGTATGATACAGGCAGCCTTACTTTTAAGGATTGGGTCTGGCCCGCCGTCAGTCGGAATGTGTCAGCTATGTTCGGCACACAGGGAAACGGAACTTTTTCGGATCACATCAATATTGCCGGGGTATCCGGAGAAGAAGTTTATGGGGTTGCGGATGGTGTGGTGATAGAAACGGAATTTGACAGCTCCTGGGGAAACGTCATAGTGCTGGATCTGGGAGACGGAATTACGGTGAAGTACGGGCATTTAAAGGAAATCAAGGTATCCGAGGGGGAGGAAATCAAGCAGGGACAGGTAATTGCGACACTGGGACAGAGCGGAACGGCTACAGGTCCCAATCTGTCATTTGCGGTAACGGTGGACGGAGAAGCCGTCGATCCGCTGGCGGCAGAATGAAAGGGGCTGGAATTCAGCAGTGTTTTCGGCTATAATAAGTCTAAAAGATGTTCGGCAACGGTAATAATACCGTATACTTCTAAGAGGTGGGATAAAAATATGAAAATAGTGATTATTGGCGGCGTGGCCGCCGGCGCCACTGCTGCAGCCAGAATACGCAGACTGGATGAGCAGGCTCAAATTGTGGTATTTGAGCGTTCAGGATATATCTCATATGCCAACTGCGGACTGCCCTATTATATAGGAGATGTGATTACGGATCCGCAAGAACTGACACTCCAGACTCCGGAGAGCTTTTTTGACCGGTTCCGGGTGGACATGAAAGTGCACCACGAGGTCACCGCGATACATCCCGACAGAAAGACGGTTTCGGTAAGAGATCTGGATGAGGGGAGAGAATTTGAGGAAAGCTATGATAAGCTGATTCTTTCACCCGGTGCAAAGCCTGCACAGCCCCGGATTCCCGGTACGGATATAGATAAGCTGTTCACACTGCGGACGGTGGAGGATACTTTTCGCATCAAGGAATATATCAACCGTAACCATCCAAAATCCGCCATTCTGGCAGGCGGCGGTTTCATTGGTTTGGAGCTGGCGGAGAATCTGCGGGAGCTTGGTATGGAAGTGACTATTGTCCAGCGCCCCAGACAGTTGATGAATCCCTTTGACAGTGATATGGCGTCATTTATTCATGGTACAATGCGCAGGCACGGTGTCAAGCTGGCATTGGGGTATACCGTGGAGGGGTTTGAGGAAAAAGGTAACGGTGTGGACGTTCTGCTGAAAGGGGCGGCGCCTCTGCATGGAGATATGGTGGTTCTGGCAATCGGCGTGGTCCCGGATACCCGGCTGGCCAGGGAAGCCGGCCTTGAATTGGGGATTAAGGACAGTATTGTTGTCAACGACCGGATGGAGACTTCCGTGCCCGATATATATGCAGCCGGCGATGCGGTGCAGGTAAAGCATTTTGTTACCGGGGAGGATACATTAATCTCTCTTGCGGGCCCGGCCAATAAGCAGGGACGTATCATTGCAGACAATATCTGCGGCGGAGACAGCCGCTATCGGGGAAGTCAGGGCAGCTCCGTTATTAAGGTGTTTGAAATGACGGCAGCGGTTACAGGTATGAACGAGACAAATGCCAGAAAGGCAGGGCTTAAGACAGATACTGTTGTGCTGTCGCCAATGAGCCATGCAGGCTATTATCCCGGCGGTAAAATAATGACAATGAAGGTGGTATTTGAGAAAGAAACTTACCGTCTGCTGGGAGCTCAGATTGTGGGGTATGAAGGGGTAGACAAACGTATTGATGTGCTGGCTGCGGCTATCCATGCCGGCATGAAGGCCACGGAACTGAAGGATCTGGATTTGGCCTATGCACCGCCGTATTCTTCTGCGAAGGACCCGGTAAATATGGCCGGCTTTATGATTGATAACATTGCGGCGGGAAGGCTGAAGCAATGGCATCTGGAGGATGAGGCAAGGCTTCCTAGGGACGGCAGTGTGACGCTCTTGGATGTCAGAACGGTTAACGAGTACGCGGGCGGACATATGGAGGGATTTCAAAATATTCCGGTAGATGAGCTTCGGGAGCGCCTGGATGAGATCGACTCCGGCAAGCCGATATATGTTATCTGCCAAAGCGGCCTGCGCAGCTATATTGCTGCCAGGATTCTGGAAGGAAACGGATTTACGGCATACAATTTCGCCGGCGGATTTCGGTTTTATGATGCGGTGATAAATGACCGCTGCCTGATCGAGGCGGCGACGGAATGCGGGATGGACAAGGCAGATCCGCCGGATTTAAAAGCGGCTGCATCAAGCGGGAGTTTCCGCGCATAAACTTTTGTAAAGAAAACGCCGGGGAGGCCATGACGCCTGTCCCGGCGGAATGCGGGGAAATATGAATCAGAAGCTGGAGGATCTTTTGCAGCTGGCGCTGCAGACATCGGAAGAGACCAGAGAACGGACAGAGGAATTGAATGTGGGGTTCAACGGCAGCACCCGGACCTGGGAGTTGATCGTAAAGTATCATGGCAGTCTGGAGGTGTTGGAGGCCATAAATGTACAAATTGAGTATTTGATTGCGGGCTATGCCGTATTGACTGTGCCGGAGGGGCTGGTGGAGCGGGTGGCAGAGCTGGAAGAAATCGAATATGTGGAAAAGCCTAAGCGTTTTTTCTATGAGGTGACAGATCCTGTGACGGATTCCTGCATACAGCAGTTATCCGGGCAGGATCTTTCTTTGACGGGAAGGGGGGTGCTGGTGGCGGTTCTGGACAGTGGCATCGATTACCGTCTGCCGGTATTTCGCAATCCGGACGGCAGTACAAGGATTCGCTATTTGTGGGATCAGACCCTGGAACCGTCAGAGCAGCTGCAGCCGCCGGCAGGCTTCCGTCAGGGAATCGAGTTTGATTCCGCACAAATCAATACCGCTCTGCAGGCGGATCCGCTGCAGCAGTTTATGCTGCTTCCCACGGTGGATACCAGCGGTCACGGTACGGCGGTGGCGGGAATCGCTGCCGGGTACAGCGAAGGAGAAGGAGGAAACAACGGTTTTTACGGGGGAATGCGTTATTACAGAGGGGCGGCGCCGGAGGCGGAACTGTTGATCGTGAAGCTGGGCCTGCCGGATGCGGCTTCTTTTCCCCGGACCACGGAGATCATGCGGGGGGTGACATGGGCAGTGAGAAAGGCACGCGAACTGCAGATGCCATTGGTTATTAATTTGAGCTTCGGAAACAGTTATGGAGCCCATGACGGCAGTTCCCTTTTGGAACGGTTTCTGGATAACGCGGCTGAAATCGGCAGGACGGTGATCTGCGTAGGCAGCGGAAATGACGGAGCCAGTGCCGGACACCTGGCCGGGAGGCTGGGCAGTGTCGGGGAAGCAGGGGCAGGGCGGCCTCTGCCCGGGAACGGACAGACCGGCGGCAGCTTATCTGCACGCAGGGCAGATGTGGAGATTGCGGTGGGAGCATATGAGAGAGCCTTGAGCCTTCAGCTGTGGAAGAATTACAGTGATATATACCGAGTCTGGCTTCGTTCCCCGGGAGGCCGAGAGGCGGAGCTGCCCCTGTCCGTGGAAAACGGGAAATATACCCTGCGTCTGGAGCAGACGGAGATTCTGGTTTATATGGGGGAACCGACTCCTTATGCGGTGGCACAGGAAATCTATCTGGAGATGATCCCCATAGGGCGGCAGTATATTAACGGCGGCGTGTGGACGGTGCGCTTAGAAGGAATAGAGATCGTGACAGGGCAGTATTATTTCTATCTGCCCAGCGCAACCGCCCGCAATGCGTCTACCGGTTTTTACCGTCCCACGCCGGAGGTGACCCTGACGATTCCTTCTACGGCGGCAAAGGTTATCACCGTCGGAGCTTATGACAGTACTTATGATGCTTACGCTGATTTTTCCGGCAGAGGATATACGGATGCCGACCGTACCGTGGGGGTAGTGGCTGCCGGGCTGGTGAAGCCGGACCTGGTGGCGCCGGGGGTAGGGGTGACGGCGCCGGATATTTACGGCAGCTACCTGCCTGTCACGGGGACCTCCTTTGCCACGCCCATAGTTACCGGAGCGGCGGCGCTGCTGATGGAGTGGGGGATCGTTCGGGGGAATGACCCGTTTTTGTACGGAGAAAAGGTGAAAGCGTATTTGCGGAAGGGAGCCAGGCCGCTTAGGGGGGAGCGGGAAGTGCCCAATGATCGGGTGGGTTTTGGGGCGTTATGCGTCAGTTCAAGTCTGCCGGGATAGAGATTAGAGCTTTTGGGTTAATAGACACTTTATTCATCATATGGAAAGTATTATATGAGATCGGCGGACGAAGACAAGGAAATATCACCATAGCAATTACGCAATTTGATGCGTAGTGTTTCAGACTCTATCGTAAATATTGAAGCAAATAATCAAGAGTTAAGTTTTGAGCAACCGAAGGTGCCATATGCTGGAAATAATCTTACGCTTCGGGAGAATACGTTTGAGCAGAACTTAAATTTTTTAACACGTTACGAAACCTACAATTTAAGTGGTATTTTTGTAATTGATCTGTTTTCTCAGGAAAAATCAGATGATACTTGTAAATAACAGAAAAATGATTGTAATAATTGTTAGATTAAAATGTAATTTGAATTGAGTGAGGGATACTTTATGCTCGTAGAGAACAAAACAACTGAATTCAAACGAGAATACGTTAAAGATATTAAAAACACGGTTGTTGCTTTTGCAAACTGTGATGGCGGTGTACTTTATATCGGAGTGAACGGCGATGGAACAGCCTGCGGTGTTGATGACGTTGATGGCACAATGCTGTGTGTAACTAATGCAATTAGGGATGCTGTGCGTCCGGATATTGCTATGTTTGTGGAATTGTCGTACCGATGTCATGGACGAAAAGTCCATTGTGCGTGTAATTGTCCAACGAGGTACAGCAAGAACGTATTATCTGTATAGAAAAGGAATTGGCCCTGAGGGTGTTTATGTTCGTCAAGGTGCATCGACAGTTCCAGCAACAGATACCGCTATCTTGAATGTGATCAAAGAAACTAGTATAACATTTGCTAATTAACTACACCATATATTTGCCCGAAACGCAGATAAACGCAGCATTCTTTAAGTGTAGTTAATTGAAAAACGCTGTACTAGTGGATACAAATGAGTGCAGGGAGACGCTCTTCCGGCTGGATTATCTGGCTAAAACAAAGGGGTTCGGACTTCTGACCGGTGGCGCCGGCCGTGGCAAGACAACCGTCATCCGTACATGGGCTGCCGGACTGAATCCTTCCCTTTACAAAGTGATTTATACCAGCCTTTCCACACTGACTGCTAATGACTTTTACCGGAATCTTGCACAGGAGCTGGGCGCACAGCCTTCCTTTCGAAAACCCGATAATTTCAGGACAATCCAGGAAGAAATCGCACGTCTTTCCCTTGAAAAACGAAAGACCCCCATTATTATCATTGATGAAGCAAACTACATCAACAATACCATCCTGAATGATCTGAAAATCCTGTTCAACTTTGAAATGGATTCCAGGGACAGGGCTGCCATTCTCCTTGCCGGACTTCCAAAGCTGAATTCCACCCTGCGGCTTGCCATCCATGAGCCGCTTTACCAGCGGCTGGTTATGAACTATAACCTGGAAGGACTGTCCAAAGAGGAAGGACGCTCCTATATCCATGAAAAACTGAAAGGTGCAGGCTGTAACCAGACCGTCTTCCATGAAGCCGCCCTGGAAGCAATCCTGAATGCCGCTGACGGAACACCGCGTATCATCAATAAGCTGTGCAATGCCAGCCTGCTCATCGGTGACAGCAGCAAATCAGAAATCGTTACCGCTGACATCGCGATGCAGGCAATCAACGACTGCGAACTTGGCTGACCACCAAATCCCTCACTCATTTAATGTGCGTGGGGGATTTTGAAGTTTCAAATAAGATGACGATTCAGATTTATATAATCTGACGGATGTGTGTCTTTTCAAACTGAAGCAGCTTCATTTAATGTGACGTTGGTAGCATCATTTAATTTGCAGAACAACATCATGGAAAACATTGAAAAGATGATTAACTGCGGCGATCCCTCTTATGGCGGTGC